>SCKS01000147.1 GCA_004124465.1 Fidelibacterota bacterium | reverse complement strand
TGAAAGAATAAAGCTCAAAAGATTTCTTTGAAGACATTTTATATAGGTGAAGCATAAGCAGCGCTATGAACAAAGTCGCATTAGCGGCGCTAGCAAGCATGTTTTTGCTTTTAGCTCCAGCGAGCACAGCTGTTGAGGAATCAGCAGCATTCACTGTAGGTGACAAGTGGGCCCTTGGACATGAATTCGACCTGATGGAAGAGTTCGATTCGTTTACCGAGGAAATTTTCCAAGAACTGGATGCAGAAATTGAGAATAATTCTACAGGGGCGTATGGGGATCTGATGGGTTACAGCCTTAATGAGAACGAAGGCGTAATTGGAGTGTTTTACACCGGCGAGATTGTAGATGATCTGGATGGATTGATACACATCACATCAGAAGAATCATTCTACTTTCATACAGCTATAGACACCTCCATTACAGGAGTATTTTTCGAAGAGGGAACCTACGATGATGTCGAGGAGACATGTACCTATGATGAAGAAAATGACGATGAGACTTGCACATACACCTTAGCCGACGGTTCTGAGATACCAACGGCAGTTCAGACAATGGAGATTGGTGGAGAATTCCACTATGTAACTCAGATTACAACCGAAACGTGGTGGACCCAGGATGATTTTGACATGCAGAAGATGGACCTAACTCTCAGTATGGGAATGTCAGGTGGCGTGAAACTCATTAATGTTCCTAATGAGACCATGGAACCTAATTGGATTGAAGAAGATTATGACGGTGACGGATATCCTGATGGCGAGCGCGAGGACTGTGAGTATGAGAATGACGAGGAAACTTGCACTTATGAATACGTTAGCACAGTAATGGAGACGGCCGAACTCGGAGCTTCGGCAGAGGAAAGTCTGCACCTTCTCTTCGAATTTGATCCATGGAAACCGCTCAACGCCTTTGACCTTCCATTAGAAGAAAACAAGTACTGGGATGGTCAGACCGAAGTGCGAATCAGCGGAGATGTGGGTGGAATGATAGACATTGACAAACCAGTCTTGTCCATATGTCCTGAACTGGATTGTGATCAATTACCAGAAATGCAGGAGCTGTACGAAGTAATGACTGCAGGAATCGAGGAGCTGCATGAGAATGAAGAGCTCAGTATTACTGTTGACAGGGATGGAGATGGACAACCAGACATAATCGAGAAATGGGATGACATCTTCCCAGTCTACATTCCAGAGACTTGGATGGACTCTATCTTCGAGGCCATTTTGGAAGCTGTAAGCTGTGAAGACGACGAATCTGCACAAGAGGGCGAGGAATGTGATGAGACCGCAGAGGAAGAATTAGAGAAACTCGACTTGAGGATTGAGAATAACAGATTCGCATTCGGACCATATGACGTACCAATAGAGATACCTTACGCGTTCGAAACTGGCGAAGAGATGTCTGGATGGGGAGAGGATGGCACAGCTCACCAAGGATTCCAGGTATTCCCAACCGATGGATGTTCTGAAAACAATCCTAATAGGAATGATGATGACTGTGAACGCGACGATGAAGAGCATGAAGAGGAAGACGACGAAGATGACCCATTCAACGATGATGACAGCAGATCCTCACATGATGAGGAGGACTGCGATCCAGAGTACGAGGATTGTGAAGACGATTACGACTGCACGGAAGACGACACCCCAGACCCATTCTGCGAAGCCGTTATGGAATACTTCCACGACGCCGAGACTGGACAAGTGTCTTTCATACAGATGGACCTGCCTCATGCAAAAGATGATGGTTACAAAGTAACCATGAGTGCTGTTAAGGATGAACAAGTAGTAGAGGCCATGGAAGACAAGATTGACGCCAATGCAGATCCTACAGAACCAGAAAAGAATGAAGCCACATCCGCCCCTGAATCAATAGAAGAGGACGGCTTTCCACTACCTGGTTTTGGTTTGATGGCAGCCGTTGGTTCATTGATGCTGGCCGGTCGAAGATTTAGAAAGTAACCGTGGACCCTGCAACACTTCTCCGCGTTGCAATAGGCCTAGTTCTATTGGCGTATG
>SCKS01000013.1 GCA_004124465.1 Fidelibacterota bacterium | reverse complement strand
TGAACTGTAAACACTAACGCTGACGCCGGGAATTTTTCTTGTAACGAAACCGGTCTCTTCGTAACCAGCTGGTCGCTGGGGCTCGGGATTAATCTCAGGAGCATTCAGTTTTTCAGCATAGGCAAAAGCCAGCTCTTCCAAAGAACCAACTGTAATTCCGTCTCTGTATTCACCATATCTATCGATAGTCACTTTTGTGCCTGTAGCAAGAGCGGCGCCACGGGCGGCATTGGCAATCATAGCATCCATATGAGCGAGGTAAACTTCATCAGGGTAGCGAATGTAGTAATCCACTACAGCTCGGTCGGGAACAACATTGGGCGCAACACCGCCTTCGGGGATCACGCCTTGAATAACGGCTTCCGGGCGGAATGTAGGCCGTAGGTGATCCACGGTAGTGTAAAATTGTACAGCAGCTGTAAGGGCATTACGACCGTTCCATGAACTACGCTGATGGGCCGGGCGTCCTTCAAAGATATATTTTACTTCATTAATGTTAAGACAACAGACGCCAAAGCCCGGTTTGTTCCGCGTGGTTTCACCTGTACCATGACTGCGAACGATGAGATCAGTGCCGTCAAAAACACCTGCCTCAAACATAATTACTTTTGCTGGTGGCCCCATTTCTTCAGCGGGTGTTCCGAAAATCTTTATTGTTCCAGGGAGTTTTTGTTTTTCCATGAACTCTGCCAAAGCTACGGCACTGGCAAAAGCTGCCGGACTCTGACCGTTGTGCTGGCAACCGTGAAAAGGTTCTTTAGTACCCCGGAGGGCGTCATATTCGGCAAAAAGGCCAAGGGTGGGTCCCTTTCCTTTAGCCGGAGATTCCCATTCGCTAACAAAGGCTGTTTCCAAACCTGCCTGCCCTATTGTTACTGAAAAACCGAAGCTTTGAAGAACTTTGGTTAGAGTGTCTACGGACTCATATTCCTGAAAACCGATTTCAGGATTCTGCCCTATATGGTCAGATAGATCACGAAGCTGGTCATCCCAAAGTGTTTCTACTCTTTTCAGAAGGTTGTCTCTATCCCGATCTTTTTTTGCCGCCATCTTTTTTGCCGTTTTTGTAGGTTGAATTTTTGACTGCAATTGGTCAATTTTTTTTACAATATCACTGGCAGCCTGGCGTTCAAGTGCTGTTGTCTGTGCAGTGAGAAGCGACAATGCCATCAATGAAGCAATTGTATAGTTCTTCATGTCCAATTCTCCTAGAGCTAGGGTTACAATTTAATCTTTGATGGATGCGAGCACTTTTTCAATGAACTCATTGAAGTATTTGCCATCGATCCACCGGACAACGACCAAAAGATCATTGTCCCAATCTAAATAAATTATGTTAGATCCCGCTCCTCGAAAAGTGACAGCTGTTTTTGGCGCTTTAGGAACATCCAAGGTGATTTTGCCATCTTTTTCAACCGGGGTATTTAAAAACCAGTTCATATAACCATAGCGAGGATTGGCGGGCCCGGGTGTTCTTGCCATCTCGATCCATTTTTCTGATATAATACGCCGGCCATCCCATTCTCCTCCCCGTAAGAAAAGATATCCAAAGCGGGCATGATCCAGAGCATTGATCCACATACCACCACCCCAGTGACCGCCGCCGCTGACAGATTGCATCATCTGGCCATCCATGAGTACCCAGGAATTTTCATATCCGTGCCACCGCCACGTATTTGAGGCGCTAATGGGATCCATCACATATTCTCGGAGTATCTGCGGAAGGGGCCTCCGCCAAACATGCAATGCAGCCAGAGCCAAGAGATTAACCCGGACATCATTGTACTTATAATGGGCACCCGGTTCGTTGAGAGGTTGATTTTGCATCTCGTCCCATGAAGCGTCCCGCGGAGGTCTGTCGGCCCAGGCTGGTTTGTCCCATAAGGTGCCGCGCCAGTCACTTGTTTGCCGGAGCAGGTGATCCCAGGTGATCTTATTATTGTGTTCCCCTGTGAAATGATTAGTAGGTAAATATTCTTGAACACGATCTTTAACATCTCGTATCATCCCACGGTCATAGGCAAGCCCCACAGTGGTGGATAAATATGTTTTTGTAACACTAAATGTCATATCGACACGATCAATATCCCCCCATTCATTAATGATATAGCCATCCTTGACAATAAGCCCTGTCATTTCCCCTCGCTCTTTTGTGGGACCGATTATATCACCGTGCGGTTCCTGAGTAAGGGTGGCCTTAATAAAATCTTCCAGTTTTCTTGGTGCTTGGTTTTCATGTTCAATGGCGAACTTCACAGCACGCTCCAGAAGCCGGGAATTTACGCCCACGTCTTTTGGCTGTTGTCTTTCCCATTGGCCGTAGGGCGGGAAATAGGTCTGTCCCCACACGCCACCAATTGCCAAAATGAGGTGTGGCAGATTCTTTAGAATTCTTCTGAAAAGCTGTTTTATCGGATAGATGTTTTGGGTCATTTGGCCTCCAAATTAACCGAATGCTACTGGAGCGAGGATGAGAGCAATAATGGATAGTAAAACGATTCCGATAATGTTCAGTGATAACCCCGCTTTCGCCATTTCCGGGATTCGGATGTATCCCGATCCATAAACGATAGCATTCGGAGGCGTGGCCACGGGTAGCATGAAGGCGCAGCTGGCAGCTAGGGCAGCTGGGAGGGTAAAAATCAATGGGTCCACATTGATGCCGATGGCCAACGCGGCTACAACAGGAAGAAAAGTTCCTGTTGTAGCGGTATTACTCGTGAGTTCCGTTAAGAACGCGATGAGTGTTGTAATCACCACCACAAGTACTATAGTACCAGCCTCCCCCAGAACTATGAGACTATTTCCAATCCAATCAGCAAGACCGGTTCGGGTTATTGAAGAAGCGAGACTCAGCCCTCCGCCGAATAGAAGTAAAAGACCCCATGGCAGCTTTGGCATGGTCTCCCATTTCATGAGGTATGGATCATCCGATTGGCCGCTTGGTATGAGAAAGAGGGTAATGGCGGCAATCATCGCAATACCTGCATCGGACAGTCCTGATAATCCGGGCAAAGTGTTTAGCAAAGGGCGTGTCATCCATGTAAACGCTGCCATAGCAAACACAACTGATACCCGTTTTTCAGAGATACTTATAGGGCCGAGGTCAGCTCGCATCTCTGTTAACACACGGCGAGTTTCGGGGGAAGTGACGAAGTTCACGGGAAATACGATTCGTGTAAGTGCAAACCATGAGAGAGGCAGCATACAAATCGTTAGCGGGAAGCCCACAAGCATAAACTGCCCAAATCCAATCTCGCCGAAACCGCTCTCTTTCATGAAACCGGCCAAGAGTGCGTTTGGAGCTGTTCCCACCAGTGTTGACATACCGCCAATGGTGGCGCTGTAGGCGATACCCAATAACAAGGCCAGTTGGAAGTTGTGTTTTTCCTCATTGCTTACTTCATCAGCTGTCTCTGAAACGATCTTGACGATAGAGACGCCAATGGGTAGTAGCATTAACGTGGTAGATGTATTCATTACCCACATACTGATTGAGGCACTTGCAAACATAAACCCGGCGATAAGTGACCGACCGCTGTTTCCCACAGAAGTGAGGATAGTAAGAGCCATGCGTTTGTGGAGGTTCCACCGTTCAATAGCTAGGGCAATGACAAAACCACCCATAAAAAGATAGATTATAGGATTGGCATAAGGTGCGGCAACCAGTTTTATGTCACCGATTCCAAGAAGAGGAAAGAGAGCAAGAGGTAGAATAGCTGTTACTGCAACAGGCACAGCTTCCGTACACCACCAGATGGCCATCCAGATCCCTGCAGCCACTGTCCGCCACGCAGGAAGTGACATAGCTTCCGGATGTGGTAACAATAGCAGCGCAATGCCGACCAAAGGGCCCAGCCAAAGCCCAACTTTCTGGTATCCGGTTTTCATCGGTCTGCTATCTTCTCCTTCTTACTAGAAGAAACGAAGAAGATATGACTGAGCATCTGAGTCATCAAGAAGAAGTTGCTGATCCCCTCCGTATTTGGATGGAGGAAGAAAATCGCAAATTTGAGAAATCAATTGTAGTGTTGCCACGGACGAATTGATTGAAGAATTGCAGGGTACTTTGATTCACAATCTTTACCATTTTTCGACCATCTGGAAAACCGACCAAACCCAAGATTTGCATGATTGGGGAAAATAAGGGCATGTCAGCATAATCGTAGTGTTTGGATCCTCTTATGGAGAGGTGATACGCATTTTCTCCGCTCTGGGACATGATAAGGTCAAGATAATGTCTGTGACGTTGTTCGTTCCAGCTTTTCCATGACATCTGACCGAGATATAGAAATGGAACGTCCATCTTGGCTTCAGCGTCCGGAATGGCGAAGGGGACAAACCATCCATCAAGAGCTACAGCAGCTTTGAACCTGTGGTCCTGCATGGCGGACAAGACAGCCGTGGCGCCACCAAATGAGTGGCCGGCAATTCCGATCTGTTGAAAGTTGATACGAGAAAGTAGAGGTGTATCGACAGTCTCCAGTTGTTGAAGGATAAAAAGGACATCCGCAATGCGAGTGTCCAGTTGGCGGTTACGGATTTTCAGCCAGATCGAATCGGCCGTACCTTCAGGTATGGCTGATCGATAATCAGCAATTCTTTCGGCAGATGCCTCACTATTCGGGGGGAAAATAGTCATGTTTGCATCGTAGGGATGATCCATAGCAGCTACTGCATAGCCAGTACTGGCAAGTTCCTCCATGAGGACCGTGTTCTGATTGCGCATACCCCCAAGCCCGTGGGAAAAGATGATGAGGGGAAATAGCTCCTTGCTCTCAATGGGGGATGCCTCTATGAATGAATGCGTTTTCACAAGATTGAGATGGTCTAGCATGAAAGACGGTAGGCCCACTCGATCACCAATAGCCTGAGCACGGAGATCAATATGATCAATGTAGGGTGAGGCTTTATTCCGGGAGTTATTGTTGGCAGGATACCACAATTGTATCATCATCTTTCTGAGATCGCCAGGTTCTTCTGTGAACCATTCGGTGCGGGTGGTGTCGGTCCAGTGGAATATGGCTGTGCCGACCTTAAAGGGCCCTGTAGGTTTTGGCAATTTAACGACGGGAACTGTTGCCGGTAGTAATAGAGAGAAAGTCCAGATAATGGATATCACTACTGTAGCAGTTTTTTGAGATTCTCTGTTCCTGATCAAGGTGAAAAGCCCAAGAAGTAAATATGACGGTACCATCTGCCACCTGTATCCTTCTATGAGAAGGTGGAGAAGCGTTATGAGAATTACCATCAAGAGGAGAGAGCTTGTCCCTTTGCGCCGGGATTTTGTTATGGACATGTTCATGACCAAAACAGCGGACAGCAAAACGACCGTGACTTCAAAAAATCTCATGGAATTATTTTCATTTCACATAAACCAGCAGAGCGGCCAGAGTTTCAATCCCTTGCCAGTAGTGGCCCATGCGAATGTTCTCATTGGGCTGATGCTGGTTGTTGTCATGATTGACGATGGGAACGCTGATAGTGGGGACATCCAATATTTGAGTGAAGATGTAGAGGGGAACTGAACCACCGCTTGTGGGGATCAACACCACCGATTCATCGTGGTAATCTGAAAGAGCGTCGATGGTGAGTTGCGAGATTTCCAGATCCATTGATGTGCGAGACGCGGGGTAACCGCCTCGCTTAACGATCTTTACTATGTCAGCATATTGCATCCGCGTGTTCTGATCTGGATCTTCAGAAATCACATGAAAGCCTTCGCGTTTCACATGTTCAATCACTTTGTTTACCATATCATCTGGATCATTTCCTTTCACCATCCTGATGTCGATGGCGGCCGTTGCTTCAGCAGGGACCACCGTTCTCGCCTGAGGACCAACCCAGGCACTCTCCAAACCACGGATATTCAATGAAGGAAGATTAATCCTCTCCATGAGAGTCTCTCCGCGGCCTTCAGGCTGAGCGAAACCGTAAAGCTGTTTGATCTCTTCATCATAAGAGGGAATGGTTTTTAGTGCTTCTTTCTCACGTCGACTTAGTGGTGTTACTGTATTATAGAAGCCTCTCACCTTAACGTTGCCATTTTCATGTTTCATACTGGTGAGCAAACGGGCCAGTTTGATTCCGGGGTTGGGTGCCCAGTTTCCGTAGTGGCCGCTGTGCACATTTACGTTGGGGCCATAAACAGTGATATCGATGGTGGTAATACCTCGGGCACCGAATTTCAGTGTGGGCTGATTATTGAAATACATGGGGCCGTCACAGACATAGAGCACTTCTGTTTTGAAAAGACTTCTATTCTTTTCAGCAAAAGATTGCAAAAATGGTGATCCGGCCTCTTCTTCACCCTCATAAATGAACCGGACGTTTGCACCAAAATTCAGTCCTGCAGCTTTTACTGCATCAATGGCTGCTAACAGTGCAGTGATAGGTGATTTGTCATCGCTGGCGGATCGGGCATAGAGGCGCCATTCTTCATTAATCTTTTCACCTTTCTTCGGTAACGGGATAGGTTTGGGTTCCGTGGATCCGGCTTCCATTTTGCCGGGGCGCATGGTTGGTGCGAACGGTTCCATATCGATCCATTTCGTCGGGTCAACAGGCTGACCATCGTAATGGGAATAGAACATGATGGTTCGATTAGCTCCCGGTACATTCAGCTCGCCATAAACCACAGGACTTCCGCCCGTTTCAAGAATTCTCGCCGTGATTCCCCGCCGTTCCATAGCAGACTTCAGCCATGCTGCGCATTTTCTGATGTTGGGTTGATCGTCTGCTACATTGGGGATAGAGAGCCATTCTACCAGTTCATTGAATAGTTCCTGTTCGTGAGCGATACGGTATTCACGTACCTGCTTCCGAAATTCTTGTTTAGAGGGTTGTTGAGAACAAACCAAAACAGGGACTATTGCAATGAGAAAAGTCAAACTCAATCTGAAATATCGCATTTCTCCTCCTTACCTTTTTTCACAGAATTGTTTCACCACACTGCAGTAGATATCAGTCGCTTTTCTTAAACTGTCTAATCTTATGCGTTCGTCGTTGCCGTGGATCCGGGAGTACTCTTCCATACTTACTGGCCCTGGAAAGAAGCCGTAGCAGGAGGCACCTTTTTCGCGGAAGTATCTCGAGTCTGTCCCGTAAATAACTAGGTGAGGGAGTGTTATAGAATCAGGATAAATTTTAGCTGTCTCTTCTTCAATGATCCGGAAAAGATCACTATCATAGGACGAAACCACAGACGCCAATTTTGGTTCCAGAACTGGAGTTATGGTAATTCTGTCATCATCAAGGACATTCTTAAGCTCTTCCAAAAACTCATCTTTGTCCTGTTCAGGGAGAAGGCGGCAATCCAGAACCGCCTCTGAATGTTCAGGGATCACATTTGTTTTGGGGGGATCACCCACAAATCCTTTCAAAACAGTGAGTGATATAGTGTTTCTCCTGACGGCATTGTTGTATACCGTCTGCTCAAGCCCGCCCAATCGATTCTCCATTTCTTTTGCTACTGGAGTGAGGTATTCTGGTGTTGTGTAAGCCGCAACGCGGGCTAACGCTTCGGACAGAATGAAGTTTGCATTTTCTTTTGGTGGCATGGATGCGTGTCCCGGTGGCCGCTTGATGGAAAGGTTGAGTGCGTACATTTGTTTTTCAGCAACACCCACGGAAAAGATAAGTCGATTGTCCTTGGTGAAAAAACCTTCGGTCCCAAATCCCCCTTCATCCAAAACGAATTCAGGTGCCATCTCATCCCAATGATTTTCCACCATCCATTTTGCACCCAATTCACCACCGATTTCTTCATCGCAGACGGCTAGGAATAATAGGTCTCGGTCAAGGTCAACTCCTTGGCGGGTAAGTTGTAGCATGGACATGAGTTGAACAATGCCGTAATTTTTCATGTCAAGGGATCCTCGGCCGTAGAGATAGCCGTCCTTTTCAACGCCACCAAAAGGTTCCACAGTCCACCCCCTTTCATCCACAGGGACAACATCCATATGGTGGAGCAAAAGCAGGGGATTCTTAGTACCGGATCCTTTGAGTCGGGCAAGTAGGTTTACACGGCCTGTTGATTTGTCTGACCAGTAAAGCTCAACAGGGATGTCTTCTTTCTCAAGGATCTCCTTGAGGAAGTTAGCCGCCGGTGTAACATCGCCAGGTGGGTTGATCGTATTAATTCTTATATATTCCTGTAGAAGAGCTACCGCTTCATCGCTTGGGGATGTGCTTAAATTATCAATCATTGTCAGGGTCCTTTTTTCAAGTAATTGTCCAAGAATTTTAATACTGCTTCGTGACCTTCGATCTGATTTTTCTTTTTCCTGAAGCCGTGTCCCTCGTCATCAAATATGAGGTACTCGGCCGTCACCCCGTTAGCGCGAACTGCTGCTACCATTTCGTCCGATTCTACCTGAAGAACTCGCGGATCGTTTGCTCCCTGAAGTACAATAACCGGTTTGGTGATCTTATCGGCGTGGTACAGCGGGGAAATACTATAAAGATATTCTTCTTGAGTTTCAGGGTCGCCCAATTCTTTATAAAGGGAAAGTCGAGACGCTTCCCACCAAGGTGGTATACTCTTGAGTGTGCGGACCCAGTTTGTGACACCGAAGATATTGACACCTACTTTGAAGGCTTCGGGCCGGAATGCCAGAGCGGCCATGACCATATATCCCCCGTAACTGCCCCCAATGATGCCAATCTTATTCTCATCCACAACACCTGTTGATATAAGGAAATCTTTCGCCGCCACACAGTCGTCGAGATCACCCTTGCCATGGGCCTGATCATCTAAAGTCTGGAAAGTTTTCCCGTACCCACTACTGCCACGGTTGTTTACTGCCAGCACTGCGTAGCCGTGGTTAGCGAGGTATTGGATGAGTGCCCGGTAACCAACGCGAGATTGACCTCCGGGGCCACCATGTACCCAAATGAGGCCTGGCACCTTTTCATTTTTATTTGCGTGCGGTGGTTTATAGTAAACGGCGGGAATCTCCATCCCATCGAAGGATTTGTAGCGAATCACTTCTGCATCAGCAAGATAAGCGGGATTAACCTCAGGGTTCATTGTCTTAGTCAATCGAGTATAGCGGGGACTGCCGATTTTGTACGTGTAAAGATCGGAGGTGGACTTGGCGCTTCCGTGGTAAAAGGACATTAACGTTTCACTTTTTGAAATTCTCACTGAAGAGACAGCCCCTGCCGGCAATTGAGGCAGTTCAACCTCGTCACCGTTGGAAGTATCGGTTACCTTGATAACAGTTTGTGCATCCTGATTGATGCCGATCACCTGGTACTTACCAGTGTGAGAGAAGTATATATACGAGATGTCCCATTCTTCTTTCTGAAAAAGTTTGTGTTCGTCCTTTTCAATATTGTATTGCATGAGATATCTAAATTCACTTCCCTCATCAGTAAAGTAGTAGAGGCTTTTTGAATCGATGGAAAACTCAGCAGGACTGTAACTGATGTCACCTGTGTGATCAGTAATGAGCTTTAGTGAACGCGATTTGAGATTGTAGAGATAAATATCAGAATTATCCCGAGTGTAAGTTTTGCTAAAAGCGATATAGTGCTTATCGCCTGATACACCACCATAGTTAAGGGCATCATCGTTTCTGTATAACAATTTCGGTCTTAATGATTCAATATTCATTTCATAGACATCCATATATTTTTCGTCTCGCTTGTTAGAAATGTAGAAGAAACTTTTTTCATCAAGGGCCCATCCGCCAAAAAGGGCCCGTTCTTTTTCTCCTGGTGTGAGATCCGTTACTGTTCCGTCAGTTTGTCTCAGATAGATGTGCCACAATTCGTTTCCTCCCTGATCACCGCGGTACAGAATTCGTTTATCGTTGGGGAAGAATGAAATAGTGAACACCGAGTTTTCAGTATTTTGAGTAAGAGCCGTTGATTTACCACCACCTATCGGTTTCGTATAGGCGTTATAGATTCCTGTCGAATCACTAGAAAAAAGAATCTCTGATTCATTGGGGGAAAAGCTACTGCCTCTAACAGAGGACGTTTTCATGAATTGTTCGATAGTATATTCGGCATGAGGCGCCTTCTGACACCCCGCAGCCAAAAGAAGAATACCCGCTAACTGAAGCAAGTTTTTTCCAAGGTTTTTTTCACAGACGTACGTATAGCTGACACCCATAATCCAGTTTACAGAGCTGGGAACAACAGATAGGACGATATTATGAAAAGTGCCAAAGGAAATAAAATTATTCATGATATTCAATACGAGAAGAAAATATAAATGCTGTGGGAAAGGCTACCAAAGGGAATTAAAGTTCAGGCCGTCTAGCCGTATCGATTTTATTTGGGACTTCGGCACCCGTCATCTCAAGTACTATATTTGTATTTTCTTGGAAACAGTTATGCTGCACTTTGATCATTTTGAAACAATGGAAAAAAGCAATATAAAACAGTATACCATGAATCCACCCTGGGATAACACCTGTGTCGACTCCACCACCAATAATAAATACAGTCATTACAAAGAGTACATTGAGAAGAGTGGGAGGGTAGAGTTTCCGTTTGATTTGAATGGAACGTTGATGAAACTGAATATCAACACTGTTTTCTTGAACGTACTCTTTAATGCTGACACCCGTCCCGACAAAGAAAAACATAACAAGGACTTCTGTGAACAGGTAAAGTATGGCAGCAACGAAACCGAATGAAGCGTGATGAACACCAAATATTGAGAACTCGAGCAAACCTTGCAGACCAGCAAGTGCCAGCGCCACAAAGCTGAAAAATGAAAGGAAATATATTAAGATCATAAAAAAATACATGGGCTCTTCACTTATACATTGAATTTGAAGAAAATGATATCGCCATCTTGCACGACATAATTTCGTCCTTCCATACGGATTTTTCCAGCATCCCGAAGAGCGGTTTCTGAAGAATACTGGAGCATGTCGTTGTATTGATACACCTCCGCTTTAATGAATCCTCTCTCGAAATCGGTGTGAATCTCTCCCGCTGCTTTTGGAGCTGTAGTCCCTTCCGTGACTGTCCAGGCCCGAACCTCTTTTGGACTGCCGGTAAAAAATGTTTCAAGATTCAGCAGGCTGTAAGCGGCATGGATAAGTTTGTGGAGTCCAATCTCAGGTAAATGGTATTCTCTGAGGTATTCCGCCTGTTCAGTGGAATCGAGAATTGCCAATTCCTGTTCCAGTTTTCCACAGAGGCGAATGGCAATATTATTTTCTTTTTCAGCAAAGTCGAACAGTACCTGTGTCTGTTCACTCCGCTGGGTAGCTGTGATTTCTTCTTCATCCACATTGGCCACATAGAGAATGCGTTTTCGTGTCAGAAGATGAAGTTGTTTTATAATCAATACTTCTTCGGACGTACAATCAAAAGTTCGCGCCATCTTTCCGGCGTTACAGTGTTCCGATAGTCGGGTCAGGAGATTCAGCTCTGTCTTATGTTGTTTGTCGCCAGACTTTGCTTCCTTAGCGGCTTTCTCAACCTTCCTCTCAATAGTTTCCAGATCTTTCATTAGAAGCTCTGTTTCTATCAGTTCGGCATCTCTTACCGGATCGAGACTTCCTTCCACATGTGAGATGTTTTGATCCTCAAAACATCTCACTACGTGAATTATAGCTGCTACTTGCCGGATCTGCCCCAGAAAGCGATTGCCCAGCCCTTCACCTTCACTGGCGCCCTTTACCAAGCCAGCGATATCCACAAACTCAACTGTGGTAGGTATGATTTTTTCCGGGCGGAAAAAGCTGGTGATCTTTTCTAGGCGGGGATCAGGAAGAGGCACCATTCCAACATTTGGATCCACGGTGCAAAAAGGGTAATTCTCAGCGGGCACTGCCGAAGCTGTCAGCGCATTGAAGATGGTGGACTTTCCCACATTGGGAAGGCCTATGATGCCGCACTGGAGTGGCACTTAAATTTTACTGAATACCAGAGAGCAGTTTGTGCCGCCAAAGCCAAAACTGTTAGATATTACACTGTTGAGGCTGTGATTGTTCATAGGTTCAAGTACGATGGGATAACCATCAGCTTTAGGGTCAAGATTTTCAATATTTACTGAAGGGCAGATGAAATCATTCTCCATCATAAGGATACAATAGATGGATTCATGGACCCCTGCAGCACCCAGAGAGTGTCCAGTAAGTGACTTGGTGGAACTGATGTGAGGCAGTTGACCGTTGCCGCTGAAAACATTATTAATGGCGGTCAGTTCCGTGATGTCGCCGGCTGGGGTGGATGTGCCATGAGCATTTAGATAATCGATGGGCCCGTCCACAGTTTTTAGTGCCATTTTCATACAACGTTCCGCCCCTTCTCCGGATGGCCGCACCATATCATCCCCATCAGAACTAATGCCGTAACCGGTTACTTCACAGTAAATCTTAGCACCCCGGGCTTTCGCCCGTTCGTATTCTTCAAGAACGATAGTGCCGCCGCCTCCCGACACAACAAATCCGTCTCTATCGAGGTCATAAGCACGGCTGGCAGATTGGGGATTATCATTAAAATTGGAACTTAGAGCTCCCATGGAATCAAAGGCGATAGATACAATCCAGCTTACTTCATCTCCACCCCCGATAAATATAAGATCCTGTTCGCCAGCTTGAATCAACTGATAAGCATTGCCGAGGCAGTGACCGCTGGTGGCACAGGCCGAGCTGATGGTATAACTGTAACCTCTAATCTTGAAAGCGGTAGCAAGGTTAGCAGCGTTGCAGCTGGACATAATTTTGGGAACGTAGAAAGGATTGACTTTCCGGGCACCTTTGTTCCGTAGCGTATCAGCCATTTCAACAAGAGGAGCACCACTGGCGACACCTGATCCAATAATGAGCCCTGTTTTTTCGCTGGCCAGGTCTTCTTCAGCAAGACCTGCATCTTCAATAGATTCGGCCATGGAAATATAGCTGTAAGCTGACCCGTCACCCATGAATCTGAGCTGCTTTCGGGGCACCAGCTCCTTGATATTTGCTGTAATAGTACCGCAAATGTGTGAACGGAATCCCAAGTCAGCATATTCCTGATTGAATTCGATTCCACTTCTCTGGTTTTTTAAAGAATCCAGCACCTCATTGCGATTGTTGCCTATGCTTGAGACAATCCCGATCCCTGTTACTACAACTCTTTTCATGAATTAAAAGGGTTCAGTTTCCCCAGGGGGAGGAGGATAGACGAGATTCTCGAAAAGTCCCACTTGAACATTTTTTGCAAAATAGATTGTTCTGTCTGCCACTTCTACTGTGGCATCCGTGAGGCCCATCCAGATCGGTTTGGTGATGATTTTTTTGATGTCGAGTCGGTAAGTCACTTTCTTGTGATGAGGCCGAATCTGGCCTTTGAATTTCACTTCTCCACAGCCCAAAGCACGACCCTTGCCTATCCCACCCATCCACGACAGGAAAAAACCGGTAAGTTGCCAAAGGGCGTCAAGTCCAAGGCAACCAGGCATGACGGGGTCGTCTTTGAAATGACAATCAAAAAACCATTTTTTGGGGTTGATATCCATTTCAGCATGAATAAACCCCTTGTTGAATTTCCCACCGTCATCAGTGATTTTCTTTATGCGGTCCACCATTAGCATTGGAGGGAGGGGAAGCTTTCCACTCTCGGAACCAAAAACACCGTCCGCACACTTCATCAATTCTGTATTATTGTAGCTTTGTTTCTTCTCCATAAACTTTTGATAGTTTGAATGTAATCAGATTAGAAGTTTACATTTATTTTGATTCTTTACCTATGGCGGGTTACCCTTTTGAGGGGGGTTTGTTTTGGAATAAATTGCCTCACTCAGTAAAGGAGTTTAGCAATGAAACAGTGGGTATTAATCTTGGGGTGTTCCACAGGTCATGGTGGGGCTACCGCTCGTAAACTAGCAGAAGATGGTTACGGGATTATCGGGTTTCATTTTGATCGTGGGGATATCAAGAAAGAAGCTGAAGCGTTTTGTGAGGAGTTGAAAGGACTTAACGACGGCCGCGCCCACTTTTTTAATAAAAATGCAGCTGACAGCAAAGTTATGGATGAATTTATTCCTCAGATTAAGGAGATTACCGGTGGCGAACCGCTGAAACTGTTGCTTCATTCCATTGCTTTCGGTACAACCACCAATTTTTTCGGCGAGCGTCCCGTTACCCAGAAACAGATGGATATGACGGTACATGTCATGGGGACATCACTTCTTTACTGGGTACAGAAACTGTTTGATGCCGACCTCCTAGGTAGCGGCTCCAGAGTGCTGGGACTCACTTCCGAGGGTAATTATCTTTGCATGGATGGGTATGGCCCAGTCAGTGTAGCCAAGGTTGCGTTGGAGAGCATTACTCGACAGATAGGGTGGGAATTGGGTCAACACGGCATTACCGCCAACTGTATCCAGGCGGGCGTTACGCCGACGCGGGCACTCACAAAGATCAGTGAGAACTGGGAAGAGTGGATAGAAAAAACGAAAAAGCGTAATCCCATGGGCCGAACCACAGAGCCACACGACGTTGCTAATGTTGTGCAACTTATGCTTCAACCAGGTGCTGATTTCATCAACTGTTCCATCGTTTACACAGACGGAGGGGAGCACCGATCTGGCACATTCGTATGATGTAGGATGTGTTTTATTTCTAACTCTCTGAAATTTCGTCAACTGTCATTGTGGATCGTTGCGGGACTTCTCACTTTTGTTGCGTGTTCAAAAAAGAACCCTACGGGAAGCAATCCGTCTGTTTCTGTTTTCTCTCTGGAGGACCTAAACCCTAATTCACCAACCTACCAGCAGTTCATAGGTCCTTCCACTTATGAGGGGAAAGTCTCTGGCTACTATTTTGGGGACCAGGGGTGAGGTACCTGCCGACACCGGTTCGGTGTCCTGAATGACCTTTTACTGGAGCTCCACTCCGAAGGGATAACTGATGTTCATATCCTGGGCATCAACGGCATCGATTATGAAAATAAATCGCTTGGGGGCATGATTAACGGAAGGATATTGCCTTGGGTCCAGGACAATGCAGATCAGCGGGTGTGGGAATCGTGGGAGGTGATCATACGTGATTTATTTGTCCTGGACAGAGATGGGAATGTTGTGGAGGTGGTGAACCTTACCTCATTCAATCCTGACCCATCAGAGAATGATGGTGATAACTACCTCACCATAAAGAATTTATTGTTAGAAGCGAGAGACCAGTAATCTTGCAGGTTATTGAGTTCCTCCAAGATCTGGACCATCCGGCTGTTTATTACCTTATGCGGTTTGCCTCTTTGCTGGGTGATGATATCTTCTATGTTGTTTTCTTTCCTACCATTTTCTGGTTCTGGAAAAGATTCAGCGCCATCAGGCTTACAGTTCTTCTTTGTACCAGTATCTATATCAATTTTGTTCTGAAGGAGGTATTTCAGTTTCCTCGTCCAGAAAATGTGGGTTTTATTGAAGCTGATGGGTTTGCTTTCCCAAGCGGGCATGCCCAGCATGCCGTGGTGGTATGGGGATACCTAGCATGGGCTTTGAGAAAACACTACGCAATTGCCGGTCTTACGGTTTTTTTCATTGGCCTATCTCGCCTTTATCTGGGTGTACACTGGCCTGGTGATGTGGCAGGGGGTTGGACAATCGGTGCCATATTACTCATGTTGTTCATATTTTTGAATGGGAGAATGGAACGGAGTCAGCTTTCTTTTTCGGCGCTGCCCGCCACGGGAATTTTACTGGTGTTGACGCTCTGGTTTGGTCTTTTCTTTTCGGTTACTTATTCCGGAATAGTTATGGGTGTTCTGTTCGGGTTGGTGGCCGGTGCCACCGCTGCAGGCTATGTGAATATTCCATCCTTTTCCCGCTCCACGATTGCCGGGGCAGTGGTGGTGACAATCGGTGCCGCCGGACTCTACGGAATCTATCGTATTGCACCGCCACTGGCTGCCAATGGAGAAGGGGCTCTGTTTATTACCTTAGCGATTATCGGAGTCTGGATCAGCCTCGGCGCACCATGGCTTTCCGGAAAAGTTGTTGAAATTATTGGATTGGAAGTTGCTGGGAAGGAAGCGGCTTAAGTTTCCGTTTCTATATTGAGTCTTTCCAGGCCCCGGCGCTTTTTGAGAAGTTCCACCATTTCATAGTTTTCTTTTGTAGGCCACATATCAAACGTGGTTTCAGCTTCCTTTAGAGCGTAGTCGTACCACCCTTTTTTGGAATAGGCTATGGCGAGATTGTAGTGTGCTTTGGCAGCCATATCCAACTCATCCCGTTTCATCATGCGTACTTCAATAGGATAGAGGCGGATCGCTTCACGGTATTCCAGGATAGCGTCATCTATCAACCCTTTCTGGTAATACCAGTTTCCCAGATTGAAATGGCGCTGAGGTTCGTCTTTGCAGCCAAATGCAAATAGGCAAAGAATTACAAAGAAAAAATTTCTATAGCGTTTTATCATATGATGAATTGGAACTACGGGAATTTAGAAGGCGACGAAGACTAAGAACAAACAAAAATTATGAATGCTACATGACCATTTCTGATGGAGCAAATTCAGTTCTTTCGGTTTTTGGTTCTTTAGTAAAAAATGCTAGTGACAAAGTGCCTAAGACAATGAAGAAGCCAAGACCTACAAGAACTGTTGCAATTCCGTGACTGGGAATGAAAATCCCGGACAGAATGATAAATATGACGACGAACGGTGCTGTGAGACTGTCTGTTAGTGCAAAGTAAATTTTCTTATCGCCTTCATCACCGGCGAATTCGAAAATGAGACTCATGGAAGTTGTGAGAAAACCCCCTTGCCCTATACCAAGGAAGACGAATATGAGATAAGTATGCATCATGGTTTTCGCATTCAGTGCTGCAACAAGAGCTGCGAGATAACCGATGAATACAAGCACCAGCGCATGTTTATGTCCCCATTTGTCGCCGATCTTTCCCATTGTGAAACTGGACAATCCCGAAAGCAAAACAGTGATGGCTGTAAAAATTCCGGCTTCACTCACATCGAATTGAAGCTTCTCATGGGCATACACAGCGTAGAGTGATATGGCCGGATAGTTTGCTGCCAGTAAGATGCGGCTGAAGAGATAGCGTCTGTAGTTGCCGTCTGTTTTGAGCACAAATTGCAATTGATTACGGAACAGTCTGAAATCCCGGTTGGGTTTCTTGCTCTTTTTTTGTTTCAGTCGGTAACCCAAAAAGAGGATCACGGCAGCCATGATACAGACAGCATATATCAGGAAACCGTATCCAAAATTGGAAGGGAAGGGTACCGATTTTAATAGTTTCTTTACGGCAAACCCGCCAAGGAACCCTGCAGCATTAGTTATGGCAAAAGAGATTCCGAAAAATTCACCCCTCCGTTCCGGAAGATGAACAAGTTCAAGGAAATCGGCCCAGATGGGGAACACTACTCCAACCCCAAGAGAGAATAACACAAAACATCCAAAGTAAATAGCCCAGACGTTGGGCCCAGTAGGAGCTAGAATACCGAAAATAAAGCCTGCCAGCAACATGGGTGGGATCATGACGGAGTGAGCCAAAACAATCCCTTTTTTTACGTTTTGAATCCTTTGCCCAATGAAGGCCATGGTTATCTGAGGTAAGGCGGCACAGGCAGTAAATACACCTGCAGCTGAGCCTATTATAATAGGAGGTGCGTCTAGCAGTTTGAGAAAAAGTGGAACCACGGCATAAGTAGAATGAAAAGCGATCCCAAATCCCCAGAACCCTTCATGTATAGTGTTAATAATGAGATTATGCTTATGCTCCTTGAGGCCAAAACCCTGATCGGTCATGAAGTACTGTTTTTCTGTTGGCGGGAGAGAAAGATTGAAGCACCTATAAGTAACAGTGCTCCCATAAACTGCCCCGGCATGAGTGTCCTTCCCCGGATGAACAGATCAATTAGCATTGCTGATAGTGGCCAGAATAGTTCATAGATGGTGGCATGTGTTGCCAGAACGTGTTTTAATCCGTAATAATAAATAAACAGGGCGACTGTCCCGGTGGACAATACGATGGTCAAAATAGTAAGCCATTCAGTTTTGCTCAAACTGACGTTGATGGGAGAGTTGCCCATAAAAAGTATAACAACAACCGTTATAAAGGTGGTTATCCAAAGCCTGAGCCCGGTCAATGAAAAAAAGGAAAGATGCTTCAAAGCGTGTTTTCCCAGCACTGTTGAACTTCCCCAGGCAAAAGCGGCACAGAGTGCCATGAGCCCAGCTATCAGTGTTTTGTCATCCATTTCCATTACAGGTAAGCCGTTCTCAAAAGTTACAAGATAACCTCCTGCGATGGCGGCCACGGCACATATAAGGTAGTTTTTTGTCAACGGTTCCCTAAGCAAAACAGCAGCGAGCCCGATAGCAAAGAAGGGCTGGAATTTTTGTAACAGTACGACTACGGAAAGGTCAATGTAGTTTATATAACTCAGGGCTTTGGTATAGAAAAAAGTGCCAAGGAGACCTCCAAAAAGTGAAACCCAGAGCACGGAGATCCAAGCACGATTGGGGAGTGTTTTTATCTCTTTCCAGCCTTTAAAAAGAAGAGGGGTAAGTAATAAAGCGCCGAAAAAATGTTCAAGAAGAACAACCATAAGAGCGGGGACTTCCGATAGATATTGACGCAACAAACCGTCAAAACTCCATAGCACCGCTGCGCACATAATAGCCACGGGACCAAGATATTTCAGGTTTCTCATTTAGATAAATTTACCATATTTTAGCTATGGAGACTCAGTGCCGTGAATGTTCCTGAAATAACTGTAAAAGAAGTGCATGCTATGCAGGAAAAGGGAGATCCTTTTACTTTGTTGGACATTCGTGAACAATGGGAAAATGATTTGGTTACCATTGATGGATCACATTTTGTAACAATGGAGGAAGTTCCCTCCAAATTTTCAGAGTTTGATAAGGACAAACCCATGGTTATCTATTGCCATACAGGAGTGCGCTCAGCTGCGGTAACTTCCTACTTGCTTGAGCAAGGATTCTTGGATGTGAAAAGCATGGCAGGCGGGATTCACGCATGGGCTATCCAGATAGATCCCACTCTTCCCACCTACTAAAAGATCCCGCGAACCGGAAGCCGCGGGATCTTTCAACTAATGGATAGTAACGCTGGGCTATCTCTTTTTAGGCCAGATTAATTCGGGGTCCTCGGAACCAATCATCACCGCCGGAATTTCCGCTTTACTTACCATTTCGTTGAATTGCAACAGGTCATTATTAAGCACCTGGTCCAGTTGGGTGTAATGACTTTCGGCCTGGGCCACAAGGTCACCCAAGACCTGATGAGACTGTGCGGTTGGTTTGGCATCAACACTTGAAACAACGCGAACCAAGGCAGCAATCTTGTTATCTAGTTTAATAGGATAGTTCAAAGGATCCTGTCCCGATTTAGATTTTACCTGGATCAGTTCTTCTTCAATTGTTGACAACTTTTTTGAGAGTTCTTTTCCTACCGTAACAATATTTTCATTCTCAAACCCAGATTTTTCCATTAGATCAGCCAGAGTCTTCACCTGAGATTTAATACTCCGAATGGTGATGACTTTTTGATTGATCTCAGATGTCCTGTCCCGGATTTCCATTAAGAGACCAAACTGAGCCTGGAAATCGGCCTGTGTTGTGGAAATTCTCGGATCTTTCAGGATCTTGAAAGACTGGGTCTGAGATTTCCCGTTTACGGTCATCCTCACCTGGTATTCTCCGGGCACAGCTTTAGGGCCGATGTGAGTTCCACCCCACATAACAGCACCGGGGACCTTTTTTGCGTCGGGATAGCGCATATTCCAAACGAAACGGTTCATCCCTTTTTTAGTTTCGGCGGTAGGTTCAGAACTCTTTTCATCTTTTTTGTTAGTGAAAGTTTTGATTACATCACCATCTGATTCCAGATATTCGAGCGTGAACTCACCATCTTCACCCAGTTCTTCGGACAGGGTGAAAAAAGTCATAACACCATTGGGAGGATTAGCACCAGAGTTAGGACTTGGCCCGCCCCAGCCGCCGCCGCCAGGCAGGCGGTAGGTGTCCCTGGGATCAAAAAGGTGTTCCTTGGCACCGGAAACTTTCCCGGAAAGCTGATATAAAGGAGTGAGGTCGTCCAAAACCCAGAAAGCTCGACCCTGAGTTGCCACTACCAAATCTTTTTCCTTCACCAGTAAATCTGTAACGGGAACGATGGGGAGGTTCAGTTGAAACGGCTTCCAGTTTTTTCCATCATCAAAGGAAATATACAAGCCTGTTTCAGTTCCTGCATAGAGAAGCCCTTTCCTGGTCGGATCTTCCCGTACAACGCGAGTATAAGCGTCTTTTGCAATGCCAGTGGTGATGAGCTTCCACGATTTCCCGTAATTGGTTGTTTTGTATAGGTACGGTTTGAAGTCATCCAGTTTATACCGGGTTGCAGCCATGTAAGCAGTAGAAGGATCATGAGGTGACTGGTCAATACTGTTTACCATGCTCCATTCCGGCATATTGCTTGGTGTAACATCTTTCCAGGTTTCCCCTCCGTCCCGAGTAATGTGTACTTTGCCATCATCCGTACCAATCCAGATGACCCCTTTTTCATGGGGAGAAGGGGTGATAACAAAAATGGTGCAGTAATATTCCACACCTGTGTCATCCTTGGTAATGGGACCACCTGATTGATCCTGCATTGAGACTGTATTGGTGGTTAAGTCGGGGCTTATCACCTTCCAAGATTGACCCTCGTTTGTGGTCTTGTGGAGATGCTGTGAGCCAACATAAAGCGTGTTTGGATCGTGAGGATCAAATTCAATGGGGAAATTCCACTGGAAACGGTACTTCATATCCTTTACACCATGGCCCATAGGATTATCGGGGAAAACAGTAATATTGCGCCGCTCGCCAGTGGTGTGATTGTATCGGGTCAGATAACCGCTGTATGAACCGGCATAAACAATATTGGAGTTTTCCGGGTGAGGTGCGACATGGGCGCTTTCACCACCACCAACGGAGTAATAGTCCCGTTCTGTAATTCCACCTCCCATGGTCCTGGAGGCGATAGCAACGGTACTGTTATCCTGCTGACCGGCATAAACCCTGTAGGGGAATTGGTTATCCACATCGGCACGGTAAAACTGGGCCGTGGGCTGGTTGTGGTATGTGCTCCAGGTGGCACCTGCATCAAAGGAGATTTGACCGCCGCCGTCATCGGCGATAATGAGATGCTGGGCATCCAGGGGATCGACCCACAGATCATGGTGGTCACCGTGGGGGGTACGAATTGAATTGAATGTTTTACCTCCATCTTTAGAACGCCAGAACTGAACATTCAGCACATAAAGAACATCCTCACTTTGAGTATCAGCATAAATTCTAGTGTAGTACCAGGCCCGCTGCCTAAGGTTATTGTCAGAAGTTGTTTTTGTCCAGGTTTCACCGCCATCATCAGAACGAAAAAGTCCCCCCTCCCTGTTTTCGATGAGGGCCCAGATCCGTTCCGAGTTTAAAGGAGAAATTGCCACACCAATAATTCCCACATTACCTTCTGGAAGGCCTTCATTGCTGGTGATCTCAGTCCAGGTGTCTCCTCCATCAGTAGATTTCCAAAGACCTGATCCTTCACCGCCACTTGACAAGCTGTAAGGAGTCCGCTTTATCCGCCACATAGAAGCAT
>SCKS01000075.1 GCA_004124465.1 Fidelibacterota bacterium | reverse complement strand
ACATAGATGTGGACGTTTTTTTGGCTTTGTGTGAGGATCCCAAATTCATTAAGTCTCTCAATATTGAAGCTTTATCCCTTGAAGGTTTTCTTTTCCCGGACACTTACCATTTTTATAAGGGAGAGACACCTGAACGAATTATACAAACCATGGTGACCGAATATCAAAAGCTTTTAGATGGAATGTTGAAGAGTCGACTTCAGATTCGTGGTTTGACAGAATTGGAAATGGTGACATTAGCATCTATTATTGAGGGGGAAGCCATATATGACAGCGAACGGTCACTGATTAGTTCAGTATATCACAATCGTCTCGCTAAAGAGATGCGTCTTCAGGCCGATCCTACCATTCAGTACATTATTGAGGATGGTCCCCGCCGCCTGTTGAAAAATGACTTGAAAATTAAATCACCCTATAATACTTATCTCCACTACGGTCTTCCACCTGGCCCCATCAATAGCCCTGGGCGGGAATCACTCATTTCAGCACTCTCGCCGGCTGATGCCGACTATCTGTTCTTTGTGGCTAACGGCGAAGGATACCACACATTCAGCAGAACCGAAACGGAACACAATGTTGCTAAAAAGAAATTTCAACGCCTCAGACGCCAAATGAGAAATAAAAAACGTGCGAAAACAGAGAATAAGCAAGGTTTATTGAATGAGTAAGTTGAATCTTAATGATGTTCAGAAACAGGCCGTTGAGGCCGTTGACAAACCAATATTGATCTTTGCAGGCGCCGGCACAGGTAAAACGCGAGTTCTTACCCAAAAGATTGCTTATCTCATCACCGAAAAGGGGTATAATCCTGATGAGATCCTGGCGGTAACGTTTACAAACAAAGCAGCTGAGGAAATGAGAACCAGGGTCCAGTCTCTGCTCGGAAAGAAATCGATGTCGCTGAACATTGGTACATTCCATTCCATCTGTGCTCGTCTCCTGAGGTATGAAATTGCACCCCTTGGTTTTACCCCGGATTTTGCCATTTACGACACTGCGGATCAGGATCAGCTAATCAAAACGTTAATGTTAAACCTGAAACTGACGACCAACGGTATTTCGCCAGCTGCTTACCGTTCTAGAATGAGTTTTATTAAAAGTAGTATGGAAGATCCTTCACAACTGATGAAAAATGGTGTTTCGCCGTTCGATAAATCTGTGGCGGAACTTTACCCCGTTTACAAGGAAGCTTTGAAGAAAAATAATGCTGTCGACTTTGGTGATTTGCTCCTGTATCCGCTGGAAATTTTTAAAAAACATCCGAAGGTGCTGAAAAAATATCAGGAGAAGTTCAAGTATGTTCTGGTAGATGAATACCAGGATACTAACCGGCCTCAATTTCTCTTTGTGAAATCTCTTTCTGATACACATAATAAGATTTCTGTCGTGGGTGACGATGATCAATCTATTTATGGCTGGCGCGGGGCTGACATTTCCAACATCTTGGAATTTGAAAAGGCTTTTCCCGATTGCGAAGTCTTCAAACTGGAACAGAATTACCGCTCCACTGCGAATATCCTTTCTGTTGCCGGAGCCGTTGTGAAGAACAATGAGTATCGTGCAAAAAAAGAGCTTTGGACAGATCAAGGTGAAGGTGAAAAAATAGGCATTATGGAAACCTATGATGAAATGGAAGAAACGGACGGTGTCTTGGAGCTGATCCAGAAAGAAATACAGCAGAATAAAAGAACTTTTCAGGATTTCGCGATCCTTTACAGGACCAATGTTCAGAGCAGGGCACTGGAAGACGGTCTGAGGCGAAAGGGCATAGCCTACAACATTGTCGGCGGTGTAAAGTTTTACGAAAGAAAAGAGGTAAAGGACCTGCTTGCCTACCTCAGAATTCTTGTTAATCCAGTTGATTCTGTAAGTCTTAAGAGAATTATCAATTTTCCTCCCCGTGGTATTGGTGCTAAGACTGTTGAGAAATGTGAAACATTGGCGGCTAAGAAGGGCATTCCGCTTCTTGATGTTCTGGAAACGCCGGACGCCATGAATCTGAAAGGTAAACAGGCTGCCGGACTGGTTGAGTTTTACCAGCTGGTTCAGAAGTATCGAGAATTAAAAGATAAACTGGATGCATCTGAACTTGCCTCCGTACTTGTGGATGAACTGGGCTTGGTTAATTATTACAAGGAGCAAGGAACTGATGACGCTACTGAGAGGCTGCAAAATATTCAGGAACTGTTGAATAGTATCCATCAGTTTTGCAAGCGGGATAAGAATGCTTCTATCCGGGAATTTCTTGAAGAGGTGTCACTGCTGACAAATATCGACACGTGGAACGATAGCACAAATCATATAACACTCATGACGCTACACAGCGCCAAGGGACTGGAGTTTCCCGTCGTCTTTATCACCGGTCTTGAGGATGGACTATTCCCTATTTTCCGTGCACTTGAAGATCCTCGAGAGCTTGAGGAAGAGCGCCGTCTGTTTTACGTTGGTTTAACAAGAGCCATGGAGAAGGCTTATCTCCACTATGCACCCAACCGCCGCCGATCCAGCGGTGCTGTTGGTCTCGGTATGGCCTCACGTTTTCTTCAAGAAATACCTGAAGAGTACCTGGATCGCATAAATTTTCACTCCGCTCTCACCAGACGTCTTGTGAAGGATAAAAGTTCGAACAAATACAAACTCAAACATGTACGAACTATCACTTCATTTAACGAATTCGAACGGGGCGATAAAGTGAAACATTCTATCTTTGGTAAAGGGATGATCCTCGCTGTGGATGGTGCCGGTGATAACCAGAAGATCACCGTAGTCTTTCAGGGCAATATCCAGAAAAAACTTATTGGCAAATATGCCAACCTGAAGCTGCTCGCCTGAACGGTATAGTTGCTCCTCACCAACATACCTCGTAAGTTCTTATTGAGATTGAATCTCAAATGAGACAATTATGACTGATTCAGAGCTGGAGAAATTTAAGAAAGTTCTAAAGGACGAGAACCTGAAGCTGACCCCGCAACGTGTGGAGGTTTTCAGAGAAGTGTGTAATTCAGATGAACACCGCGAGGCTGAGGAGATTTATCTGGCACTACGGAAAAGGGATATAAATGTTTCCCGTTCTACGGTCTACAGGACTATGGATATTTTGTATCAATATGATCTGGTGCAGCGGATGGATATTGGTGATGGGAAATGGCGTTACGAACACTGGCTTAATTGTCACCAACATGATCATCTTATTTGTATTCGGTGTGGTACCATTGTTGAATTTATAAATACTCAAATTGAGGGGATTCAAAAAGATGTGGCGGAAAAGTTTAACTATCAGCTTGTTAGACATGTCCATCAACTCTTCGGCCTTTGCAAACAGTGTCAGGACACTCCTGTTTCAGTTAAGTAGGCAACAAGTATATTTTCTGTCTTGTTAAAGGAGATGTAGCAATGAAAAAGCATCCTTATGGAATTATCGTATTAGTTTTTGTATTTCTTCTGTTGCCATCTAATACATATGGAAAAGCAAAAAAAAGTGATATTGTCAAATCAATTGATAAACAAGCTAAGACATATGAGAAAATGGCCAAACAGATCTGGACATGGGCGGAAGCAGGTTATCAGGAGTATAAAAGTTCTGAGCTTCTTCAAAAAACCTTGGAAAAAGAAGGTTTTTCTATTGAAGCAGGTGTTGCAGAAATACCCACGGCTTTTGTTGCCAACTATGGGTCTGGTAAACCAGTCATTGGAATATTGGCCGAATATGATGCTTTGCCTGGACTTTCTCAGGAAGTGATTGCCGAGCGAAAACCCCGAGTAGTAGGTGCAGCCGGTCACGGCTGTGGTCACCACCTGTTCGGTACTGCTTCAACCGCTGCTGCCATAGCTGTGAAGGATTGGATGAAATCGTCTGGTGCAAAGGGGACACTCCGCCTTTACGGTACCCCTGCTGAAGAGGGTGGCTCAGGCAAAGTATATATGGTCCGGGCCGGGCTTTTTGATGATGTGGATGTTGTACTCCACTGGCATGCTTCTGATAAGAATGACGCCAGTCCGTCCACCTCTCTGGCAAATAGATCGGCCAAATTCCGGTTCACTGGATATTCATCGCACGCTGCAGGCTCTCCTCACAGGGGTCGCTCGGCTTTGGATGGTATTGAAGCAATGAATCACATGGTGAACTTGATGCGGGAGCATGTTCCCCAAGAAACCAGGATTCATTATGTCATCACCCGCGGCGGTGGGGCACCTAATGTTGTGCCGGACTTTGCTGAAGCATTCTACTATGTACGTCATCCAGAAGTGGAGATTCTGGAAGATCTTTGGGACAGAGTTGTTAGAACTGCAGAGGGAGCTGCCATGGGAACTGGTACTACAATGGATTTTGAGATCATTCATGGTAACAGACCGGTCCTGAGAAACGATGTACTGCAGAAGGTGGTCTATAATAATCTGCAAGAGATTGGTGGTGTGAAATATAATCGAGAAGAAAGGAAGTTTGCCGAATCTATTCAGGGAACCTTCAGAAAAGTGGACGCTCCTATTGAGTCTGCAGAGGAGATTCGGCCCTGGAAATTTCGCCCACCGGGTGGTTCTACGGATGTGGGTGATGTAAGTTGGATGGTTCCAACGGCCGGATTGAATGCAGCGACCTGGGTTCCCGGGACGTCAGCTCACACTTGGCAGGCTGTGGCCGCAGGAGGTATGAGCATCGGGTTTAAAGGACTTATGGTGGCCGCAAAAACTTTGGCTCTTTCAACCGTAGATATTTTTGAATCTCCGGGAACGATAAAACAGGCGAAAGCGGAATTAATTGACCGCAGGGGACCGGATTTCAACTATTATGCATTACTGGGAGAGAGAAAGCCCCCTCTTGACTATCGAAATTAGTATCTAAGGGTTAGAGATTAATTGATCAATTTTTTCTCTCTAATTACCGGGCTAGCTTTAACCACTTTTGTTGTGGGTCAGGAAGTTACAGCTGTCGGTTGGACGCCCGAGACAAAACAAAAACTCCTTGACCAAATTGCTGAGAATGAACTGGCCAGAGAAATTTACGGCCGAGTTTTCAACCAGCTAGAGAACCAAAATATCCCACCTCAGTTTCTTGAAGGGTCTTTTAATCATCCCGATATTGATATTGATGATGGGATTATTCGGAGATTCCACCGGCCTGCTGAAAAACTTTCTTACGAACGTTACAGAAAAATTTTTGTCACTGACCAACGGATCAAAGAGGGCGTAAAGTTTTACAGTCAGAATAAGGCACTAATTGATACTGTTTACGCTGAATTCGGTGTTGACCCTTTTCTTCTTGTGAGCCTGGCGGGGGTTGAATCAAAATACGGGACTCATGCTAAGACACACTTAGTCTTTGTGGCTCTCCATACTGTCATACACAAATTGCCCCGTAGAGAAAAATGGGTGGAGAAGGAAATGGCGGAATTTCTCAGTTACTGTTACGAAAACAATGTTCCACCGCTTTCCCTGGGTGGTTCTTATGCTGGTGCTTTTGGTTATGGTCAGTTCATCCCCTCCAGTTTCCGGGGTTATGCGGTAGATTTTGATGGTGATGGTGTTCGCGAACCTTTTGACTGGCCAGACGTTTTGGCGAGCATGGCCAACTATCTGGTAAAAAATGGGTATGCCAAAGGGAGCGATAATTTTTCAAAAGACAGTCCCAATTGGAAGTCTGTATACAGCTACAACCCAGCCCTGAATTATGTAAAAGTGGTGCTGGAGTTGAGAGAAGCCATCAGTGCGGCAGAAGACTAGGACAGAGCGTTTTACCGGATATAAACCGTCTTTACATTCACAAATTCCCGAATGCCGAATCGGGACAGCTCCCGCCCGTAGCCGCTCTCTTTTACACCGCCGAAAGGCAGCCTTGGGTCTGAACGGACAAAATCGTTCACAAAACATGCCCCGGCTTCTATCACCTCGGATGCGATCTGTTCACCTTTTATTATATCACCTGTGAAAACAGCGCCACCGAGACCAAAAGGCGTGTCGTTGGCGGTCTTCAGCGCTTCCGCTTCATCTCTAACGGGTATAATGCTGGCCACGGGACCAAATATTTCTTCTTCATAAGCGGCCATCCCTGGGGCTACATCCGCAAGAACAGTTACGGGATAATACGCTCCTTCAACCTCCGGGACTTTACCGCCCATGAGACACCGTGCTCCCGCATCCACGGACTGTTTCACCTGATCGTGGAGTTCATCCCGGAGGTCGTGGCGCGCCATGGGTCCAATGTCGTTTGATTCGTCTGTGGGATCGCCCATTGTTTTTTCCTTCATCACTGTCAGCAGTTTCTCTTCGAACGCTTTGGCAACAGATTTCACAACAATGAACCGCTTCGCGGCGATACAGCTTTGTCCGGTGTTGATTAGCCGTCCTGTAACACAAGCGGTCACTGCCTGATCAAGATCAGCATCTTCAAGGATCACGTACGGATCACTTCCACCCAATTCAAGAACAGTTTTCTTAAGCGCATTTCCGGCACGAGCTGCCACCGCCTTTCCTGCTGGTGTGCTTCCGGTCAGCGTGACCGCCTTCACAACAGGGTGATCGATCAGTTCTCCCACCCGGTCGCTTCCCATGACTAAGGAGCTGAAACATCCTTCGGGATAACTAGCATCACGAAATATCTTTTCAATGGCTAGGGCACAGCCCGTGACGTTAGAGGCGTGCTTCAGAACACCCACATTGCCAGCCATGAGAGCTGGCGCTGCGAACCTGAATACCTGCCAGAAAGGAAAATTCCAAGGCATGATAGCCAGAACCGTCCCAATTGGTAGAAAAGTGACATAGCTTTTGGATGCATCTGTTTCTACAGGTTCGGGAGCAAGAAATTTCTCCCCGTTTTCAGCATAATATTCGCATGCCCAGGCTGATTTCTCAGCTTCCGCCCGTCCCTCTTTGATGGGTTTACCCATCTCTGCGGTCATGATCTCAGCATAACGTTGAGAATTTGAACGCAGATCTGCTGCCACCTTTAATAAAAGATCTCTGCGATGCTCAAAAGTGGTCTCACGCCACCTCAAAAAGTCATCTTGAGCCTGTCGAAGGATGACTTCGGTCTCTTCTTGAGAGGTCTCCTGGTATTCTCTAAACTTTTCGCCAGTGGCGGGATTGATTGAAACAAGTGACATAATTACCTCCTTACGGCTAAGAAAAAAATTCTTATTAACTATG
>SCKS01000074.1 GCA_004124465.1 Fidelibacterota bacterium | reverse complement strand
AAGTGGCTGTGAGCGATTTCAGTTCCACCTTGCAGTCTCAGATCGATCAGCTGAAAGAAAAAAGTGATATTGTGATCCTTCTTTCTCACAACGGCATAGACGCAGACCGCCAGATCGCCCAGTCATACACCGGTATTGATGTCATTGTTGGCAGTCATACACAGACGGTCAAGGAGGAGCCGGAGGTGGTGGGAGAGACCATCATCGTCCAAGGTGGTAAAGACGGTTATTATGTAGGTCACCTTACTCTTCAGATAGACAGTGAAAAGAACATTGCTTCCCATGAAGGAGAGCTCATCCCTATGGATATCTCCTTAACCAACGAACCTGCGGTTGTGGGCATGATTGTCGATTACAACCGCATCGGTCGGGAGCGGGCCGGATCCAGAGTGGAGAGGATTATTCCTGTACTAGCTGAGTTTGTTGTCAGTTCTTCAGAAGCCTGTGCATCCTGTCATTCTTCGGAATATGACCACTGGAAAGTTTCCCGTCACGCGGTATCGCTCAAAACTCTTAAAAGTGAGCACAAAGAAAAATCGCCGGAGTGTCTGGCCTGCCACACCACAGGTTTCGGAAGAGATGATGGCTACCTCAATTATAACATCACGTCCGGACTCAAAAACGTCAACTGTACGGAGTGCCACTACGCATCAGCTGGCCATCTGGCTGAACCCGCTGCCTTTGTAACAGAAACAATTGAAGAGGCGAATTGTCTCCGTTGTCACGATGAGGAGAACAGCCCCAGCTTTGCATTCACTTCATTCATGGAAAAAAGTAGACATCCTCTCCCGGAGCCTGTAACTGAAACAGTTACAGAAACCGAAACAAAAGAAGTGGAAGAGGTGTCCCCGGCGGAAGGCGAAATGGTCATTTCTGGCGAAACATTTGATATAACCACTCATACGGTGCGTAAAGGTGACACACTCTGGTCCCTGTCAGAGCGTTACCTTGGCGAGGGGGGTAGATGGAACGAACTGTATGAAGCGAACCGCGAAACGCTCTCCGATCCGGATCAGCTGTTGGTAGGGATAGAACTGCGGATACCTCAACAGTAACATTCTCCTGTGGAATCTCTGATTGAACAGTTGACCACCAATCCCGTCATGCTGGCGGTGGTTATGGTACTGGCAATCCTTATCCTTTTCTCCGTCATAAAAAAACTCATCAAACTGGCGCTGGTGACTGTTGCCATTCTCGCACTTTATCTCGGATACCTGGCGTACACCGGCAAGGAAGTACCTACGACGCCTGATGAACTGAAAGTGACGATTCAGGAGAAAGTTGAAGAAGGGAAAGAGGTGATCGACCAAAAGGTGAAAGAGATGAATCGCTCTCTCAAGAAAAAGACTTCAGAATTGATGGAGGAAAAAGTGGAGAAGCTTTTTGAGGATACCAGTTCAGTCCATCAAGACAGTAGTGGCTAAGCGTTAGCCTCACGCAGACGTTGTGTCAGGATCTTGACGATACCTTGCATAATCTCCATCCTGCTGGCCATAAGGTCATAAAAGTCTTCACCGTTAATCTCAAGTAAGGTTGTCTCTTCTGTAGAAGTGACTGAAGCTGATCTCGGTTCCTGATCCAACAGTGCCATCTCACCGACAAACTTACCTTTTGAGAGAACGGCTAATTCCTTGCCGCCTTTATGAATTCTTACAGCGCCGTCTATGATAATGAACATGGAGTCGCCTACATCACCTTCGTCAAAGATAGTTTGTTCTGAGCCATACTCTATCTCCTCGGCAATTTGGGCAACATGTGAAACCTCCTCTCCAGAGATGTCACGGAAAAGATCAACACCTTTCATAAAAATGGTTTTTTCCAGAGTAGAGTACATAGATGCCTCCTTAAGTATGAATTCTTCGGTTGGGAAGTCCTTCATTGTTTTGAGTGGTGAGCTGTCTTTTGCCCACTGGGCAGAACAGACCTCGCGAATAGTTTGATTCCTTGGGATCTTGGTCCAGTCCATCTCTCCATTAGTTGTATCGCTGTTTAGCGAATAGTCCAGTGCGATGGCCGATGTCCAGGGATTTCCTGAATAGAGCCAATTGGCAACTGCTTCGGTGGTATCTGCTTGCTTGCTGACAAACTGATTGCCTCTGTCCACTTTCTCACTCAGATCAGAGTCGTCAAACAGGGGTATGATGAATTCCCGGATTTCAATTGACAGCAGGTTGTCGAGAATTTCCAGTACGTTGGATTGAGCACCGCTCTCGCCGGCCGTCAGAGCGTGCATGTAAGTTTCAATGGGGCTGTCGGGAAAAGGCAAGAGTGCCAGCTTTAGAATTAAACCTTTCCGTTTGGTGACAGTTGTTGAAAGGAAATCTCTGATCAGGTACCCCTTTTCGTCATCTTCGAACATCTGGAAAAGTGTCAAGGCAGAGTAGGTCTCTTCAGCCATTTCTCTTAGAAGCGCGTCACCCTTATGAATTATTTCTTCAGGTAAAGGTGACTGCCGTGCCAGTTTAAGCAGACTGTCTACAACTTCTTTCGTGAGATCGAGTTCGTCACTTGATCCTTGTTCAATAATTTTTTCCAAATCAGCGTGATCCCTGTAGTCACTCAACGTACGAACAGCTCCTATCAATAGTGTTGCAGATGTTTCCTCATCATTCAGCACATTCCCCAGTTTGTCTGCAACGGTTGACTCATCAAAGGATTTCAGGGCCCGTCTGGCTGCCGGCAGGGTGAGTGGGTCGTCCAGATTCCTAACAAGTGGAGATATGAGGGACTCATTACTTCTTTCTTCTGCCAGTTGAGCGGCTCTGCTTCTCACATCCGGTGAATCATCATTCAACAGTTTAGCAAGACCCTCATCTGATAAAATACCCGAGATATGGCCAACAGAAGACAGAGCGGCCAATTGAGTATCATCATCTTTATCGAAAAGCATCTTGTTAATTGTCTCATTAGCCTGGGTTGAAGAAGTATCTTCCATGAGAATCAGACTTGCCGCCGCGGCAGCTTTTCTTTCTTTACTACTTTCCGAAAGTAGTTCAACCAGTTGTCCCGCTGTGGATGCATTTTGACGGATGCCGCAGCTGATCATGGCACGAGCGGCAAGGCTCTCATCCTCGTGATCGATGAGTGGAGTTATCACCTCATCAGGAATGATATCGGGATGCTTACTGGTCATAACAAGTATCTTGCCTTTTAATACAGGTGAACCACTCTCAAACAATTCCAGAATGTCTGATTTCCACGGTGCCAGAGGCAGGTCTTGCATGGTATCGAGGGCGAACAGTTTCTGGTGGTCATCACCCTCGGTCAACGTTTTCCGTATGGTTTCAACAATGATCGGATCTGTAACGTCTATCTCAAGCTCTTCAAAATCGAGTCGTCTTTTTTCGATGGCTTTTCTCAGCTCTGTCACATAACCGGTTTTCAGCTTGAAATTTGCCGCCAGCCAGACGGCAAGCATTACTACTGAGGGTATGGAGAGCAACCTGACATCATCAACAAAAAACGATAAACCGATGATAAGCAGACCGGCGAGGCCAGCCGCCCCATTCTTAATTGTCCCGTCTATAAAAGGTTTACCTTTACTTTTTTCCTGAGGGGAGACGGGCAACCAGAGAAGTTGACTGGACGTATCGTGTATAGTGAACCTGAAGATCGAGTCGCCTGCTTTTGCTAACACGCCTGAAAGAACAACCGGTGCAAGCAATACCATCCCGCTACCCAGCAACAGAGCTGCAGGAAGAAACATGAGGCCCCACAGAACGCCAAACTTTGATAGAAATCTTCCTGTTACAAAGAATTGCAAAAAAATGGATAAAAAACCGATGGTACCATATAAGGTTCCGAAAAGGGCAGCCATTTCCGATTCATTCAAATTTTCACTGACGATGATCTTCATTTGATAGTCAACCAGGGCGCCCACCACGGCCGCTAAGGCTATAGTTAGCGTCATCACTTTCAAATAAGGCGAGGCCAGCATGCCTCCTTTAGTTTTCACCTCTTTCTTTGGTTTTGCACTTTTAGATGGTGCCGACGACTCCGTTTCCAAGAAACGGCCGGCGAAGATTGCAGCTACAATGGCGAAACCGATGAACACAGATGTGGCTGGCAACAGGAAATTTGTTCCAAAAGCATCCACTAGGCTTCCCATAGAAAAACCGAACATAGTATTGGCAATGGCAGCACCACTGGCAACGAGACTAAACAGCCGTTTTGCTTCTCTGGCTGTGAAAGCAGAACCGGTCAATATCCAAAACTGGATCATCATTACGGTGCCTATTACTTCAAACCAGATGTAGAGAACTGGATAAATCCATTCAGCCAATAAAAGTTGAATGACTATGAATGAGGCGGCGCCAATCCCGAATGTTCCGATAATCTGTGGAACGATGGGAATTTTGGCGGACAACTTGGTCATGATGGCGATGGTGATCCCGATCATGACGGCTGTGATTATCATCATGTGAGGCAGATAGGCAGGATCGAAACGACTCAGGAAGAAGGTGTCCCGAGCGGTCCTGCCAAACATGAATGAACCCATCATAAAGAAAAAGCATAGGAAGAAAGGTAGAACCTTCTTTCCTTCACCGGGTTTCATTTGAAACAGTTTATTCAGGAAGTTCATTATTGTGTGAACGCAGGTGCCAGGGTGTGACTTGGTACAGTCACAGAAAGACTAAATATTGAAGTCACAATCATTCAAGTTACCAACAGACACTCGTAGTCTCAAGCGAATGCAAAAAGGTTATTTCTTTTTTTCCAACGCTTCATTCATTTCACGTTTCCACCAGGCCACTTCCTGTGGCGTTAAACTCCGGTCTTTACCGGACTGACTGGTTCTCTGGAGATTCTTTTTTTTGCTCGATGCGTACAATTCATAAAATTGTTCAGGCGATATGTAACGGCATCCATTGGCGGTGATCAGGTGCTTTAGTCCACCATCATTCGTGACCACGATATTATTTTTCGCCGGAAGCGTTTTTTCAACAATTACAGTGTCAGCGTCCCGGTTGCTTCCACTGAAGACTACCTTGAGATTACCGTGGTTTTTCGGTATTTCGAATGGTGGATTGCCATCGAAAACGAGTACGATTTTTACATTTCGACTATCGCAGTAATCTGCACAGTCAGTAATGACTTTCTCCAGGCAAGAAGGGTAATCCCGATCCAGAATCTCAAGATAGCGTGGAATGGAATGGATGGTATTGTGCCCGTCAATGATATAGCGTATCATGACGAACTTGACATGATTAAAAAAAGAATAATGATGAGCACTAATAATATCACAAGCCGCACCATCCAGCCCGTTTGCGTGCGAAAAAAGGAAGGGATTGTGTCATCCAGATCATCCATTTGCTGCTCAGTCCGTTGGCTCAACAGATATTTTGAGCCAACGACGATGAGTCCAAACAGCAGGAGAAAGAGACCAAGACGCGTAAGAAGGTCCATCAGTCAGGATTGAATTCGCCCGGTGTAAGTGTCTTCATGGAAAAAGCGTGGATCGACCCGCCCATGAGATCACCGAGGGCGTCGTAGACCAATCTGTGCCGTTTCAGAAGAGGAAGATTATCAAAATCAGCCGAAACGATGACTGCTGTAAAGTGACCTCCTCCGGATGGGTTGCCGCTGTGACCAGCATGCATTTCGGAATCATCATGAATCTCGAAGTGAGAAACATCAAGACTTGCCCGTATTTGCTTTTCAATCTGAGCTATCATTCCATTACAAGTCTAAAAGGGAAAACAGAAGATTGCAACCGGTCTCCGCATGAAATGGTTGGTGGCGGTAAGTTTCTCACTTATCTTTCATCCTTTTCTGAAATTGGAGATATCAACTATGCCATTTAAACCGTTACAGTTTACACCATTACCAGATAATGAAATGATCCAACGCTCCTCAACCTTCCGTGAACAGTTAGCCACTCGCCGCAGTGTCCGCCATTTCTCAACGAAGGAAGTGCCTATGGAAGTGATCAATAATGTGGTCATGACGGCTTCATCGGCGCCTTCCGGTGCCAATAAGGAGCCGTGGACGTTTGTGATTGTGAAGGATCCCAAAATTAAGCGTGACATCAGGATCGCCGCTGAAAAAGAAGAAAAAGCGTTCTACGACCATCGTGCGCCCGATGAGTGGCTTGCCGACCTGGAACCGCTGGGGACTGACTGGCACAAGCCGTTCCTTGAAGATGCACCCTTTCTTATCGTAGTGTTCAAGAAGATTTATGGTATGGAAGAGGATTTACAATTCAAGCATTATTACGTGAATGAGTCAGTGGGAATTGCCAGTGGGTTCTTGCTGGCTGCAGTCCATCAGGCGGGACTTATGGCGCTTACACATACGCCGAGCCCCATGGGTTTCCTGTCTAAAATCCTAAAAAGACCTGAAAATGAAAGAGCCTTTCTGCTCATACCGGTAGGATATCCTGCGGAGGATGCTGAGGTTCCTGTTTTGACTAAGAAGACATTCGAAGAAGTAGCGGAGGTATTCTGATGAATAGAGTTAGAGATATTGGGGTGTTTGCTTTAATAGTTGTTGGTTTAGGATTCTGGTTAACTCAGCAGAAAGGTGATGCGGCACCTTTCAGAATAAGTACCGTTAAGAAGGCCGAGAAACTTTCAGGTCTTCAATTCGGATCAGCTGATAGAAAACTGATGATGGAAGACATTGCCAGCAACCTGAAGAACTATGAGAGCATTCGTGATCTTAAGATTTCAAATTCAGTTCAGCCCTCAATTCAGTTTAATCCGGCACCCATTGGCGCTCAGTTTGACAAGATTAGACGTCCAATACGATGGAGCCCTGTCGGGGAAGTTTCAAGGCCGGACAATCTTGAAGAATTGGCATTTGCTTCTGTAGCACAATTGGCTGAGTTGATCCGGACTCGCCAGGTGAACTCAACCGAACTGACAAAAATGTATCTCAGTCGTTTGAAAGAGCACGGACCCACACTTGAATGTGTTGTAACCCTCACAGAGGATCTCGCCCTTAAACAGGCAGCCCGTGCTGACAGAGAGATTGCTGCTGGAAAGTATCGTGGACCGCTTCACGGCATTCCCTACGGTGCTAAAGACCTCCTGTCTGTTGAGGGTTACAAGACGACATGGGGCGCTACTCCATACAAGGATCAGATGATTGATGACAATGCTGCAGTCGTAAAAAGACTTGAGGAAGCAGGGGCGGTTCTTGTGGTAAAATTTACGCTGGGGGCACTGGCGGGGGGGGAGGGCTGGGTTGGGGGGAAAACGGAGAAACC
>SCKS01000146.1 GCA_004124465.1 Fidelibacterota bacterium | reverse complement strand
TTGGAGATGCGAAGGGCACCCCATCTTTCAGCCAGGCGCTCAAATAACTGGTCGCTGAAAAACCGGATCATCTTAGGATTGTCTGTCATTTTCCCGGCCAGCGGATAAAAATCCCGGGCGTGAAGAGCCAGGCCCTGTTTGCCCGCTGTCCGCAAAAATTCCACCGCCGCTTTAGATTGAGGCACCAGCCTTAACGCTCCGCTGGCGCTGAACGATGACGTGGGCCACATTTCCTCGGTGAAAGCTTTGGAAACCCGGTAATCCCCCTCTGGAATACCTTTTTCGGACAAGGTCATAATGAAATCCAGATCGATACTGCCCTTTGCCTCCAGGCCCAGCAGGCACACCCGATCTATGTTTTTACCCGTCCCCGCATCGACACGTACCACTCCAGGAAATTGTTCATCACCGGTCAACTTGATGACGATTTCAAAAGCTGAAGACCGTGAGGAAAATAAAACCACAAAAAGAAAAACAAAAATTATCAGCAGGAAAAAAGGTTGTTTATTTTTCTGTTTGCTGGCTCGCGATTTCAAGGACCGCCTCCCGACATCACCCTACCTTCAACAACCGCCAGGACAGGATTCCGGCGGGTGGTGGAGGAACGGGGTGAAAAAACCGGCTCCTTCCTATCAGGTCTGGACTTTTTCTTTTTGGGTCCCTCAAGCGAGTTTAAATAAAGGGAAAATATACGGCTGAGATAAGACGATTTAAGCGCAATGCTCCCATCCGGAGGCAAGCCCGCCGCCTGAAAATTTTTGACGATTTGCGAAGTGGAAAGAATGATGCCGACGACTTGTCCCTCTTCATTCAGCAAAGGAGAGCCCGGTACCGGTGGCGATGGAAAATCCAGTTCAAAAATATTCTTATCGTTCATGATTGCCTTCAATCCTGCAACCTTCCCTTTCATCAAAGGGGAACTATCGGAGCCCCCACCATCGATGTCGGGCGATTCCAGAAAATCCCCTACTTGATGGACAGAAGAATCGGCAAGCAGAAGTCCCGGTTTCTCTGTCTCAAGTTTCAACAGAGCCAGGTCATAGATGATATAACGTTGTACTATTTTAGCGGACATTGGAGGCTGATTCCCGAACCGCACCCTCACCTGTTCCGCATCGCCCAAACTGTTGGCAAGTGTGAACACATAACCCCTCATAGCAAAACCATAGCCCTTCACCGCCCAGGCCGGTGAGTGGGTAACAGGATGCATGGTAGAAAGATCCTCAAACTCTTCCGAGTTGAGGTCAAATTTCGCATAGGTTTTTTCAAGGTTTTTTTGGACGATTTGCAGATTTCGTTTGGATTCCGGGCTGGAGTCCTTTAGGTAAAGTTTTTCAGCCAGACGCAAATGGTGAACCGCTTTCACCCCGTCTTTTAGATGATAGAACAACAGGGCCAGATTATGATGAGCCTTCGGCCAATTCTTTTTGAGCCGCAACGCCTGTTGATAAGATCGAACTGCCTTTTGCCTATCCCCTTCCAAACTTTGCTCAAATCCCATGGCATACCATTCCTCAGCGGTCCTGGCGTGTGCTCCAGAAACCATACAAAAAGTGAATAGTAGTAGAAAAAAAAAGCACAGAAAGACTTTCAATTGAATGGGGAAACCTATATTGGTTAGAATAAGTTTATATTTTTTTTGTTTACACAATTTGTTCTTAAAAAAAATATTTCTACTTGGTATGACGAATATTTGAAAAATGGTTTAGACGCTATAATTTCTAATACTTCGGGATGTGGCACAACTTTAAAGGATTATGGATTTATATTTAGATCCGATAAAGATTTTAAAAAAAAAGCTAAAAAAATATCAGAATTAACAAAAGATATAACAGAATATTTAAATGAGAATGTTAAGCTTAATTTTATTAAAAAACAAAAGAATGAAAGAACATATAAAATTGCATATCATTCTGCCTGTTCTATGCAGCATGGGCAAAAAATCCATGATGTGCCAATTAATCTGATACAGAAAACAGGAAATGAAGTCCTTGATATTCCGGATGGCCATCTGTGTTGTGGATCGGCGGGTACATATAATTTGCTACAAAGTGACATAGCAAACAG
>SCKS01000012.1 GCA_004124465.1 Fidelibacterota bacterium | reverse complement strand
GCAGATCTCCGCCGGTGAATACGCTGAGTGGGTAGAGAAGGGCATGGATGGGGTGGGAAGTCGTGGTAAAGTTCCCGTCGTTTGTGGCGGTAGTGGTCTCTATTACAGAGCAGTGACGCGGGGTTTTTTTGATGAATCGACTAGCGATCCTAAAGTGCGGGCAGCGCTTAAGGAACGATTGGAGAATGAAGGGTCTGATACGATGTTGGCCGAGCTTAAAACTATCGACCCGGAGTACGCCGAGATCGTTCATCCCAACAACCATAAGCGTCTTATAAGGGCTTTGGAGATTATCCAAATTACCGGTAAGCCACCTACAGAACATTTTCATCTTCAGGTCGAAAGTGACTCCAAAGACCGATTCTTCACCGTTTTTCTGAGAATGGATATTGAAGAGCTGACGCCGCGGATTGAGAAAAGGACAGGAATGACGTTTGAAAACGGATGGATCGATGAAGTGAAAAAACTCCTCGATCTTGGATTCGATCGGTCCAGTCACCCCATGGATAGCCTTGGTTATCGTGATATTCTGAAACACCTGGAGGGAGAGATGGATTTTGAAGAGATGGTAGAAAGGATAAATATTGATACGCGCCAGTACGCCCGGAAACAGTTGAAATGGTTTAACAAGGAAAGAATCGACTGTGTGCTAGAGGTTGCTGGGATGAGTGAAATAGAGGTGGCTGAGAAAGTAATAAATCAATTTTGAAGTTGCGTTGATGATACCTTAAATTCATACCGATCGAAGTCCTTTAAACCATCCCCGAGAGGAGGTAAGGACTAGAAAGAAATCCTCCATACTCGGGAGGATTTTTTGTATTAAGAGGTGATGACGGAGAAACGAAAACAGCTACTTGAGAAGAGCGAAATAGAAAGGTCGCTCACGCGTCTCGCTCATGAAATGACCGAGCGGCTACCTTCCATTGATGATATTGTTCTCATAGGCATCCGCACCCGTGGTGAATTCATCGCCACTCGGCTCGCTAAAGCTCTCAAGAAAATATCCGGCAATAATATACCGACAGGTTTTCTGGACGTTACTTTCTACAGGGATGATTTCCGCGAACGGCTCATTCAGCCTCAGGTGAAGGGGACAGAGGTCTCTTTTTCTCTGGATGGAAAGACGGTAATTCTCACAGATGATGTACTGTTCACCGGAAGAACAATCCGGGCTGCACTGGATGAAATTATGGACTTTGGCAGGCCAGCAACCGTTGCTCTGGCTGTGCTGGTGGATCGGGGCCACCGGGAGATGCCTATAAAGGCCGATTTTGTGGGCAAGAATATTCCCACCTCTGATGCGGAACATGTGTTGGTGAGACTGGAGGAAGTAGACGGCGAAGATGCGGTCTACCTGGTGAAATATGATTGAGCAACATTGAGCCGTGGGATTCCTAAGTAACAGACATCTCCTTGGCCTGGCGGAAACGCCGAAGGAAGATATAGAGATGATTTTACAGCACGCTTCTTCTTTCAGAGAGGTGCTTGATCGCCCCATCAAGAAAGTGCCCACACTTCAGGGAAAGACCATTGTTAACCTCTTCTTCGAAGATTCCACCCGGACTCGAATCTCCTTCGAACTGGCACAAAAGAGACTCTCTGCGGACACGGTTAATTTCTCGGCCGGTAGTAGCAGTCTCAAGAAAGGTGAAAGTTTTAAGGATACGGCACAGAATATCGAAGCCATGAAGATTGATTGTATTGTTATGCGTCACCCCGTGCCCGGTGCGCATATTCACCTTATCAACTATGTGAATTCTGTTGTGGTAAATGCCGGCGATGGTACCCACGAACATCCCACACAGGGGCTCCTTGATATGATGAGTCTTCTGGAGGTGAAGGGAAAACTAGATGGTTTGAAGGTGGCCATTATCGGTGATATAACACATAGCCGCGTGGCGAGGTCCAATATTCACGGTCTTGTGAAGATGGGTGTCCAGGTGATGCTTTGCGGTCCTCCCAACCTTATGCCGGTGAACATCGAAGAGCTGGGTGTTACGGTCAATTATGACGTTGATGAAGTATTGGAGTGGGCGGATGCCGTGAACGTCCTGAGAATTCAGCGGGAGCGACAGGGGGTCAGTTATGTTCCATCCGTTAGGGAGTACAGGGACCTTTTTGGTATCACAAGAGAACGGGTTGAGCGGCTAAATAAACAGATCACAATAATGCACCCAGGACCCATGAACAGGGGTGTTGAGATTGACAGTGATGTGGCTGATAGTGAGAACGCCATCATCCTGGATCAGGTGCTTAACGGCGTCGCTATTCGGATGGCAGTACTTTACCTCTTGCTGGGAGATCAACCAGAGGAATCATGAAAGGGAAAGCGCTACCTAAACAATTCCTTATTAAGAATGGTGATATCATCGATCCCGTCAAAGGGGAACGTTTCATCGGCTCCGTTCTCATCAACAGCGGCCGTATCGAAAAAGTGGGAAAGAGGATATCAGCCAATGGTGCCACAGTTTATGATGCAGGCGGAAAGGTGGTGACACACGGATTTTGCGACGTCCATGTTCATTTTCGTGAACCTGGAAGGGAGGATAAGGAGACACTGGCCACAGGTGCCGAAGCCGCTATTGCAGGCGGTTTTACCCAGGTATGTGCAATGCCAAATACAGAGCCGCCCTTGGACTCTCCTGAATCGATCCGCTTCATTGTTGAAAAAGCGGCTGATCTTCCTGTAAAAATTCATCCTATCGGTGCCATTTCGGTGGGGCAGCAAGGGAAAGAGTTGACGGAACTGGGCGCCATGGCACAGGAAGGAGCGGTGGCGTTCTCCGACGATGGTATACCTGTCATGGACAGCGGCGTAATGCGAAGAGTTTTGGAATACGCTGGGCCTTTGGGCATGCCCGTTATCAATCACGCTGAGGATCTAACACTGAAACTGGACGGACAGATGCACGAAGGGTCTTGGTCTACCCGATTGGGATTGTCAGGCATTCCTGATGTAAGTGAATCGATCATGGTGAACCGTGATCTGGAACTGGCATCCATGACTGGGGGAAGACTCCATGTGCCGCACGTCAGCTCAGCCAAATCGGTAGAGTGGATCCGCGGCGCAAAGGCCGGGGGACTGGACATTACTGCTGAAGTGACACCACATCACCTCTTTTTTACTGATGAGGATCTTCACTCTTTTGACACGAACTACAAGGTGGCGCCCCCCATCCGGACGGAAAATGACAGACAGGTACTCATGACTGCAGTAAAGGATGGTACCATCGACTGCATAGCCACTGACCATGCACCTCATACCGTTGAAGAAAAAGAGGCTCCGTTTGACTGGGCACCGTGTGGCATGATAGGTCTTGAGAGTGCCTTTGGCGCCGTCTGGAAGGTGCTCAGTGAATTGGGCATGAATCTGGAGGAGGTAATCCACTGTTTTACGATCAATCCCCGGCTTGTGATGGATTTTGAAGAAGATCTTTTCTCAGCCGGCACCGAGGCTGAGCTAACGATCCTTGATCCTGATGAAGAGTGGATTTTTGCTAAAGAGCATATCCACTCCAAGTCCCGGAACACACCTTTTTCGGGTGAATCCTTAAAAGGGCGTATAAAAGCGACCATTACGGGCGGAAAGTTTTTCAAACTTTAACATTTTTCATTTTCTGCTAAAAAAATGTTACCTGTAAAACCCTGTCAGCTCATAGGTCATAAAAGATAATTTCACCCTCAAGCGCTATTAGGAAAACTCCTTGTCGAGTTAGACGATTCTTGGCTAATTTTGTTTGCTATACTAAATGGCAAAACGGATGAAAACATATTCGATAAAAGCTGACGAGATCCATAAGGATTGGTTTGTTGCTGATGCTGAGAATAAAGCCCTTGGGCGTCTTGCATCCAAGGTTGCCCAAATCTTGAAGGGTAAGCATAAACCGACGTACACGCCCCATATGGATATGGGTGACTTTGTCGTTGTTGTCAATGCGGAAAAGATCCGCGTTTCCGGCAACAAGGAGATGCAGAAGACCTATTTTTCCCATAGCGGATATCCAGGAGGGACAAAAGAGGTGGATTTGTATACTATGCGGAGACGGCATCCTGAGCGGGTGATTCAAAATGCTGTAAAAGGGATGCTTCCACATAACCGTCTTGGTCGTCAAATGATGCGTAATCTTAAAATTTACAGTGGACCGGATCATCCCCATTCTTCCCAGCAACCAAAAGTGATGGAATTCTAATCCATGGCAAAAGCTAAATCTGATGTTGTATATGCAAGAACAGGCAGGCGCAAGTCTGCCGTTGCCCGTGTACGGATTTCACCTGGAAAAGGTAAAATGACTGTTAACAGTCGAGATTATAAGGATTATTTCGGGCGAACCATTGATCAGAAAATTGTTGAAAAACCTTTTGAAGTACTGGAATCAAGTGACTATGATATTTTGGCAAGCGTGCATGGCGGTGGTCTCTCAGGTCAAGCCGGTGCTATTCGCCATGGAATCTCCCGAGCGTTAGTTGAAGCCAACGCAGATTTAAGACCGGTTTTAAAAAAGGCCGGTCTCCTCACCCGTGATGCCCGTGAAAAAGAGCGGAAGAAATATGGTCTCCGCGGTGCTAGACGCGCCTTTCAATTCTCCAAGAGATAAGGACACTGTTTGGAAGTTACTTTTGATAACCTGCTGAGTACCGGAGCACATTTCGGACACCTCACTCGCAGGTGGCATCCCAACTACGAACCATATATCCTCATGGAGAGGAACGGTATCCATATCATCAATCTTGAAGAAACTCTTAAAGGGTTGACCAAGGCTATTGATTTTCTTACTGACACTGTTGCCGATGGTGGTGAAGTTCTTTTTGTCGGTACCAAAAAGAATGCCAAAGATATCATTCAGCAGGAAGCGGATAAATGCGGAATGTTCTACGTGGTAGAAAGATGGCTTGGTGGTACCCTGACTAACTTTTCTACCATCCGAAAGAGTATCAAGCGGCTGCAGCTTCTTGAGAAGGAATCGAGTCCGCTCTACGAAAGTGCCACTAAGAAGGAAATCCTTTCTCTGGAGCGTGAAATGATCCGGCTTCAGGATCTTCACCGCGGTATCAAAGACATGAAGCGACTTCCCAATGCTATTTTTATTGTAGATGCGAGGCACGAATCCATCGCCATTAATGAGGCTCATCGGCTTGAGATTCCTGTGGTCGCCATTGTGGATACCAACACTGATCCAGAGGTCATCGATTATCCCATCCCCGCAAATGATGATTCTATCCGCGCCATAAAGCTGATTGTGGGTGAAGTCTCCAGAGCCATCTGTGATGCGCGCTCAATTGCTTATCCTGATGGGGGGGCAATACCTGTGGCGGCGGGCGGGGAAGAAACCGCTGAAGCTGAAAGTATCACTCCTGAGAATGGAGAGATGGCCGAGGGTGCTGAACCAAAGGAAGCCGAAAGCGAAGAAATCGTTGTAGAAAAGGAGGAGTCCTTATCAGAAGATGGTGAGGCGCAGGATTCTGAGACAGAAGAGAAGATAGCAGCCGTGGAAGAGGTCCAAGAGCCTGAAGAGATCGTGGAAGAAAAGGAGACTGAAAAGTCAAATGACAATTGATGCAAGTATTGTAAAAGACTTAAGAGGCCGTACTGGTGCCGGTATTATGGACTGTAAAGAGGCGCTTTTGGATAGTGACGGCAATGTTGAAAAAGCTGTCGATTTTCTTCGAAAAAAAGGTATTGCTAAGGCTGAAAAGAAGGCGGGCCGGGAGGCTGACCAAGGTGCTGTCTTATCCTATATTCACCCCGGCAACAGGATTGGCGTTTTGGTGGAAGTAAACTGTGAGACCGATTTCGTCGCCAAGACAGATGGATTTCAAACGTTTGTTAAAGATGTTGCTATGCAAATTGCTGCCACGAATCCTCTCTCAGTAACCCGGGATGGTATAGACAGCGTTGTGGTTGATAAAGAGAAAGAAATTTTCACCGAACAGGCCAAATTATCAGGTAAGCCAGACAACGTCCTCGAAAAAATTATCGAGGGCAGAATAGAAAAATTTTATCAGGAAAACTGTCTTCTAGAACAATCTTTCATCAAAGACAGCGACAAATCTGTTCAGGATATTCTGATGGAGACAATTGCAACGCTCGGAGAGAACATCTCCATCGCCCGCTTTTCCCGTTTTGAGGTGGGCGACGCGCTTTCTTCAAACGGCCAAGCCGAATAATTCCAACCACTGAATGTCAAAACCTGTTTACGGGAGAGTTCTGCTCAAACTGAGTGGAGAAATCCTTGCCGGAGAGAGAGGTTTTGGTGTTGATCCAGTCAAAGCAAAGGCTCTTGCTGATGAAGTCAAGTCTGTCAGAGATTTGGGTGTTGAAGTGGGTGTCGTTATTGGTGGCGGGAATATAATCAGGGGTGAATTGGCTGAAGTGCAGGGGATGGATCGGGTTTCAGCCGATTACTTAGGGATGCTTGCCACCATTATAAATGCCATTACACTTCAAGATGCACTGGAAAAAATCGCTTGTCAGACACGAACTTTGACAGCCATATCAATTTCTCAGCTGGCTGAGCCGTACATTCGTCGGCGAGCTGTTCGCCATCTCGAAAAAGGGAGGGTTGCCATACTTGCGGGCGGTACGGGAAATCCTTATTTTAGCACTGATACTGCGGCGGTATTGCGTGCTACGGAAATTGAAGCCGAAGCTGTTATGAAAGGGACTAAAGTTGACGGTGTTTATGATAAAGATCCCATGAAATCTGATGATGCGAAAAAATTTGATAATATCTCTTACAAAGAAGTTATTGAAAGCGATCTCAAAGTGATGGATATGACGGCCATCACCATGGCAAGGGAAAATGATTTGCCCATTGTGGTGTTTGATGTTAACTGTCCCGGGAACCTCAAAAAGATTCTCGAAGGTAATAATCTTGGTACAACAGTAGGTGCACTATGAAAAGAATTGAACCACTCACAAAAGATGCCGACCATCGAATGGGTCAGGCGGTGGAGCACTGCCGGAACGAACTTGCACAGATCAGGACGGGCCGAGCCTCTCCCGCACTTTTGGACGGGGTAAAGGTTTCATACTACGACTCCCCGGCTCCCCTGAACACTCTTGCGACCATTACGGCACAGGAGGCGCGGCTCCTTGTTGTTCAGCCGTTTGACAAGAGTGTCATCTTCGATATCGAGAAAGCCATCCAGGCGGCCGATCTGGGTCTGAATCCCAACAATGATGGCAACGTCATAAGAATTCCCATTCCGGCACTAACTGAAGAGCGTCGCCACGAGCTGGTTAAACATATTCACAATCTGGTGGAAGAGGGCCGGGTAGCGGTGCGAAATGTTCGAAAAGATATCAACAACCAGTTGCGGGAGATGGAAAAGTCACACCAGCTGTCGGAGGATGAGGGGAGTTATGCTCACGAACAGATTCAGAAAACCACAGATAAATCTATGGAAGATCTGAATAGTCTCCTTACCACCAAAGAAAAAGAACTTCTGGAACAATAGTTTAGTCAAATATTTCCCCATTTTTTGCGGCACAGAAAAGAATCTGCTGGGCCATACCGGCAGCTTCACCCCAGCGATTTGTCCCCCATTCAGATAAATCAACCGGTGACATATTTTTCAAATTAGGCATGAGATAAATCAGACCCCGTTGGACCCATATATCCACAGGAAAAGCTGACAGTCGGCCAAAACCAAAAAGCATAACACATTCAGCTATTTTTCGCCCTACACCTGGGAATTGTGTTAACAAAGTCAGCAACTCAGAATCGGTCTTTATAAGCCAGGATGCCAGAGAGATTTGTTCTTCTATTAGCTTTTTACATGTGAGATAGATGAACTTGGATCGGTATCCAAGGCCAATATTTCTTAGTCTCTCCTCACCGATGCAGACAATATCCTTAGCACTGGGAAGTGAATTATCATTGCTTCCCATAATTAGGGTACCTGTTTCATCTCTCAAATTATTGAGGTTTAACATGATGCGCGGTATATTGGATACGGCCGATGCCATGAATGAAATAAGACATTCATAAGGATCCTGTTTCATAATTGTTAGGCCCTCATATGAAGGGATTATTTGACTAATAAGCTTATCTTTTTTCAATATTGTCAGTAGCTTTTGTCTTTCAATATTTAGTCCGAGAGTGGTTCTCAACTTTTCTTCATCTAATTTTTCTCCCTTGATTTCCACTTTAATGATATTCTCATTGATCTGGTTTGCCTTTATAACAGTGCGTCTTATTATAATTTTGAATGTATTGTTGGCTATTTTAGTCCAATGAAAAAGTTGTCCACTTCTAATAGTCAGATCTAGATTGACAGGAATATTTGTTTTAAGATTCAATTATAAATAATAAAACCCCCGGTTTTACGGAGGCTTGCATGTAAATGTGGCTTATTAAGAAAATCTAATCACATTTTGAGAAGCCGCAGCTTGGACACGTGACACATCCGTTCTCATGAAAGATATCACTGCCGCAATCGGGACATGTGGTCATCGTTCTGGCACTGTAGTTGGGTGTCTCCGGCGACGGCGAAGAATCCACCATAGTAAAGCGAGTTTTGGCCACTTCCTCAGGCGTATCTTCAGCTGTTACCGGATGCTCAAAATCAAAGAGATAAGACTCCAGTGCTTTCCCGATGGCATCCGGTGTAGATAGTATAAGCTGACCATTTTCCCAAGTGGGATTAGGCCCACTAATTCCTTTTAGTTGCTTAACCACGTCTTTTGGATCGATGCCCGACCGGAGGGCCAGAGAAATAAGTCGGCTGATAGCCTCAGACTGTGCGGCGGCATTGCCGCCGGCTTTGCCGATAGTGGTGAAGACTTCACATAGCCCGTGATCGTCTTCGTTTATGGTAATATAGAGAGAGCCTTCTCCAGTACGGATCCTCTTGGTTTCACCCTGAGTTACGCCAGGTCTGAACCGAGGACGAAGATCACCGACTTTTCTTTGAGCCTCAGGTTGTGCTTTTTCAGTTTCCTTGGCTTTCTGTTCCTCAGAGAGAAGGATTCCTTCCCGGGAACTCTCCCGGTAGACCGTAATCCCTTTCAGACCAGCTTTATAGGCTGCCAGGTAAATATCTGCAACGGTCTTCTTTTCAACATCGGAGGGGAGGTTCACCGTAGAGCTGATGGACGAATCAATATACTTCTGGATGACACCCTGCATTTTTACTCGGAAAAAAGGATCAATGTCGTGGGCTGTAACCACATAATCGGGAAGGTTCTTGTCATCTCCGAAAAGTTCCTTAACACCAGGGTGGTAGACCTTGAATTCCTTAAAGGTGTTACCATGCCCTTCATTCTGTTTAACGCGTCGGAAATAAGAGGTTTGAAAAACAGGTTCAATGCCGGAAGTCACTCTGGCCACAATGGCACCGCTTCCTGTAGGCGGAACGGTAAGGAGTGTTGCATTCCTGATCCCATGTTTGTTGATTTTTGCCTGGAGTTCATCACTGAGTCCGGAAACAAACTTACTCTTGGAAAATCCTTTCCAGTCAAAATTGGGGAAAGGACCTTTCTCCTTGGCGATCTGAACAGATGTTTCGTAAGTGGTGTCTCGCATAATCTTGCAAATATTATCAGCCACCTCTAGTGCTTTGTCGCTGTCGTAGGAGATGCCCATTCTAATGAACATATCTCCAAGGCCAAGAAGTCCGATACCAAGACGGCGGTCGTTCGACGCATTTTCCTTCTGAACATCCAATGCATGCCGGTCCACATTATAGTCTACCACATTGTCCATAAAGCGAGTGGCGATAGCGACAGTTTCGCGAAAAACGTCAGTCATGAACTGGCTGTTTTCATCTACAAAGCGGGCCAAATTGACGGAACCAAGATTACAGCAACCGCCATCAGGAAGCGGCTGTTCAGCGCAGGGATTTGTTGAGACCAGGGGTGAACAGTACTCCGCATTGTGATAGTCTGTCATGGTGTCCCAGAAAATGATGCCCGGTTCGGCACTTTCGTGAGCTGATGACACAATCTCTTCCCATAATTCCCGGGCTCTTACAGTGTCGTATTCTTTGCCGCCCCATTTCAGATCAAAATCTGTATCATCCTCAACCGCCTTCATGAACTCATGGGTAAGCAACACGGAGATGTTGGAATATTTCACCATATCCACATTACCGCGCTTAATGCTGATAAACTTTCTCACATCTGGATGATCTACGCGGATGGTTTGCATATTCGCACCACGCCGTCCGTGCTGGGCGATGGTGTTGGTGTTTTCGCTGAACAGATTCATGAAACCCGTAGGTCCGCATGATTCACCGCCGGTCCCGCCGATGGCTGATCCGCTGGGGCGGAGTACGGAAAGATCGTGGCCGCACCCACCGCCATATTTGTAGGTGATAGCTTCATCCTGAATGGCATTATAAATAGCTTTGACGGAATCTTTCTTGATAGCAACAACGTAACAATTGTTCAGTGTCGTGGTAATATCATCCCGTCCGGCACCATGCATAATCCTGCCTCCAGGAACAAATCGAAAATCTTCAAGAATGGTAAAGAACCTTTTGTACCAAAGATCAATATCTTTCTCTACAGAAGCCATAGCCTTTGCGATCCGCTTCCACATATCGTAAGGATTATTTTCCCACGGTGCGAGATACTTTTTCTGAAGGACTTCCTGTCCGAGCTCGTCCTCCTTATAGTATTCTTCTAAGGTATAGTGTGCGGGTGTAGTTTCGCCTAAAACTTCCGGGAGGTCACTTTCAGGGTCCCGTTCCGCATCTTTCTTTTTAATATCGAGACTTCCAATGATCTTGCCCGAGGATTTCTCCTTGGAGCCAGACACAGGAAATTCGAATTGCATAGCATCTGCCATTGGCTACTCCAAAATTTTTTTATCGTTTTGGATCCCACTGGATCAAGAACCGAAGTGGAATGCCCCGCGAGGGCAGTTAGAATATAGATTTCGCCGCCTTTTGAGTCAAGCAGAAACCCGGCCATTTTTCTCTTTTTATGATTTATTTTCAAGCCTCCCTGCTAAATTTCGTAAACATATGCGCCCGTGATGTAAAGGTAACATCCGAGCTTCCCAAGCTCGTCATGAGGGTTCGATTCCCTTCGGGCGCTCAGCTAAACAGACCTCTGTTTTTCAGGATCCACAGCTAAATTTCGCCATGCCCCAATTACCCATAGTTGCCATTGTCGGCCGACCCAATGTAGGGAAGTCAACTCTTTTCAACCGCATCGTTCAGAAGCGTCACGCTATTGTGGATGAGCAAGAGGGGATTACCCGGGACCGCATCTATGAGACCGTTGAATGGAACGGCAAACAGTTCAGGCTGGTGGATACAGGTGGTTACATCCCTCATGAAGCGGATGTCATCGATGCTGCGGTTCGTGAGCAGGTGGAACTGGCTCTGCAAGAGGCCGCTCTGGTCCTTTTTCTGGTAGATGGAAAAGATGGTATTGTAGCATCGGACGAAGTTTTGGCTGACCTGGTGAGGCTCTCAGAAAAACCGGCCATCCTCACGGTGAACAAAATTGACAACAATGAGATGGAATCTCTCACCGCTGAATTTTATGGGCTTGGAATGGAGACTCTCCATTCTGTCTCAGCATTGGGCGGAAGGAAGATAGGAGATTTGCTAGACGGTGTGGCAGAGCGCCTCTTCACCGTTAGGACTATGCAGGATGAGAAGGACGATATCCGTGTGGCCATTGTGGGGTGCCCCAACGTAGGTAAATCGTCCATCACCAATCGACTGTTGGGAAAAGACAAATCCATCGTAACAGATATCCCCGGCACCACCCGGGACGCCATCGATTCGGAGCTGCAGTACCACGGTAAAAAGTTTATTCTCGTAGATACAGCCGGGCTCCGGAGAAAAGCAAAAGTGAAAGAAGATGTGGAATTCTACTCAACGGTAAGAACGCGCCGGGCTCTGGAGAATGCCCATGTGGTGGTAGTGGTTACCGATGCCGAAAGAGGATTCCTGAAGCAGGATCAGCAGATTGTAGAAGAAGTGATCAGAGTGGGGAAAGGCCTTCTGCTTGCGGTGAATAAATGGGACCTTGTGGAAAAAAGTACCAACACAATGAAAGAATTAAAGGAAGAGATAAGGTACCAATTTTCATCTCTCAAAGATTATCCTGTTGCGTTTGTTTCCGCCAAGACGAAACAGCGTGTATCCTCTCTCCTTGGGGAATGTGAAAAAGTTTACACAGCATGGTCCGCGGAGCATGCTACATCACAGATCAACAGTGTGTTAAAAGGCGCCGTGGAGAAGCTGTCCCCACCGGCGGTTCGAGGCAAGCATATTCGGATCAAGTATGCCACACAGACCGGCTCCCGTCCGATAAGGATTTCTCTGTTTTGCAACTTTCCCGATCTCATCCCCGTCTCTTACCGCAACTACCTGGAAAACCAGTTCAGGGCCGGGTTGGATCTTCATGGTACACCCCTCAGACTCCAGTTTAAGCGGTCCTGAGGTTCCTCACAGAGCGATTGCCCAGCAGGCTGATTTCGTGTTAAATTAAACTGATCGCGGGGTGGAGCAGTCTGGTAGCTCGTCGGGCTCATAACCCGGAGGTCGTAGGTTCAAATCCTACCCCCGCTACTGTCAATAAACCCGTCACTTTTGACGGGTTTATTTTTTGTGGGATGATGGGTAGATTTGCGAAATGAAAATTAATATTCTAATCCCGTGCTCCCTTTATTTCTTCCTGTTAATCATTTCCTGCTCAGGAGATAAAGTTGAACTGGGCGAAAAAGTTACCCTTGATTGTGTGCAGACCGATCCGTCAGGGATTGTTCCAGATGATCTTTACCAGGTGGGTGCTGTGGCCACAACCGATGACTATCCACCCTTCACCAAAAAACTGGATGTCTGCGGTATTACCCTTGTGGCCCGGGATGAGATATCCGATGACTTTATGGACAAGGTGGCTGTCACCATAAGCGAGATGTTCCCATGGAATGAAACCGTGGATTCACTGCTACAGAAACAGTTGCTGACCAATCTTTACCGTTACAAAACGGTGATTCCCCTGGTTTACGGTGAGGAGTGGAATCTAACAACCGGTGAGGAAGAAGCGTGGGATGAGACTGCGAGCTGGAACAGTTTATGTGATATTATCATGGAAAATATCCCCAATCAGGTCATGGAAGTGGTGGAACATATCCTGCATCACGTAACTGATGTGGGTCTTCACTATACTTTCCCGGAAGAGTGGGGACTATCCAGTTCATCCCGGCTGTATGAAGTGACCCAGGAAGCCATTGCCCAGGGTTATTATAATGTGAATCAATATTCGGACATTGATGAATTGGGCGTCCGTAACCGGGTGATCCTCCAGGAATATGCTTACTGGATCATCTATACTGGCTGGGACCTTCGCAAAACCCATGGACCTGAAGAAAGTGAATGGTCCATTATGACGAAGGATGAATTGATGTCAAAGTTGCCTGAATCTTTCAGACTGTACGAAGAGACGATCCTGAGCGTCATGGCCTGTCCGAGCCCGGAAACGCTGAATGCATTCCTGGAATAATTTTCTGTAGATAAGTTTGGTTCGAATCTATTTCCAGGTATCGAAAATAAGCCCCAGGTAGGCGTAGAGCAGGATGATTCCTGTTACGGTAGCGCAACACGACCCCAATCCTGAAAAATTCTTCGCCTCTTCATGACGTGTCGACTGTTTGTCCTTAAACAGCTGGCCCATGGGAGCATCCACACCTTCCTGTCTTGCCTGTAGCTTGCATCGCACACTCATGGCAAGGAACAGAGGTATCTCTTTCAACTTCAGGGCTGTTAATCCTTCCTGGCGGGCTTTCTCCATGACAGGGTGCTGACAGCTTACGAGGAATGTTCCCTCTTCAGGTACAGTCTCTTCGGTTTCAGCCGCTGCTTCCTGAGCGGGAAGCCCGGCCCACAGTAGGGCCACAAATAAAAAAGCTTTCAAGGATTACCACCCAACAACGGCCGCAACCCTGAGAAACGGCTTGGTCATGTTAATGCCGCCGGAGAAATTGGAGCTTCCTTTCTTGGCCTTCCATTTGTCCCCGAACTTTGAATACATGTAACCAACACTTCCTTCTACCGATACAAAAGAGAGCAGGTACATCCGCATTCCGACCCAGCTGTAGAATCCAAATGCTGAATTTGTAATTTCGGCTGTGGTGGAACTCTCCACGCCCAGGGTCTCATCGCTGGCGGTCAGTTTTTTGTTCATAAAAACGGCCTTTCCGTACATGGGTGAAAAGCCGAAGTTCGCCTCGAATCTTTTCCAGAAAGTGAAATAAGATTCCGCCATGATTCCCCGGTAAACAATGGGGAGGATGTAATCTCCTGAAGACCGGTTGTAGGTTATGAGGCGGGTGGAAAGTTTTTTATACCCCACACGAAGGGATGGGTATATGTTTACGGAAAGGTCGTAGTTCAGAGGAAACCAGGCAGAGCCGATCTTTGACATTTCCTGCTCAGCTAGGGAATCATTGAATTTATCCGGTTTCGTAAAACCAATACCTAGTCCGATACGATAACCCACCTTGTATTGTGCGGGTAGTGGCGAAAAAAAGATCACCATAACTAGAGTAATAATAGCAAAACTACGATTTTTCTCAAGTACAACTTTCATTTTAGCAAGACAGAAAAGAAACCCTATTTTCTATTTTCATGATGCGGTTAGGGACTGTTTTCACGGTTATGAGTATTGAACAAATGTTGGTCACGAAAAGGTCATAACTGGTTTAATTTAGAGCGTGAGGCACCAACAACAAATGAAGTTCTCTCTTTTGGCCATGGTTTTTATCTCCACAGTGGCTACCGGGACCGTACGTCACAAGGTGATTCTCCGAGGTGGCGATGTTATTACGGGCTATGTGGCTGAGATGACTCACGACTCCCTGAAGATCATTCCCGCTTCAGGTGGCCTTCAGACATCCGTAACGCTTGACTCTGTTCTTTACGTTCACAATTCGAAAGGGAAGTTGTTCTATCTCTCTCCGAAGATCAGGAAGTTTTTTCAAAAAGGTCTTGGCCGTGATGGCGTCATCATAACTGTCACGGGAGAGTCGATACCATATCGGCGTCTTGGGCGGGAGCTGTTCATGTTTGAACCGAAACTTGTCTATCAAACGGAGGAGGAGCCGAAAAGGCATGAAATACTGCTGACGGATATCCACAGCGTTCGGTTCGATCATACGGTTTCGGAATACGCCGTCAAGAAAGGAGCTCTCGCCGGCGCCAGCTTTACCACTGTGTTGTTCCTTCTCAACTATAAAGCTATTAAAGAGTTTTTCAACTTCAACAAGCTGTTCAGGACGGGGTCAGCTGCTTATAAAACTGGAACCACCATCATTCCGCTCACTACCATCGGTTGGGTCGCCTACGACTTTTTCCGCGGTGAACGAGAGCTAATTCTCAATCCTCTCAAATAGGCAAGAGTAAGATGACCTCGCAAGTTGAGCTGATAGGGATGACGCGAGATGAACTGCGGCTATTTGTGTCTGAGTTGGGCGAGCGGCAGTTCCGGGGCAACCAGCTGTTTTCGTGGATTCATGAGCACGCGGTTGTGGATCTTGACGAAATGACGAACCTGCCCAAGGAATTTAGATCACAACTCCGGTTATCAGCGGAAATGGATATTCCTGAAATTGTGGATATGGTTCCTTCATCCGATACATCATCACGGAAATTTCTGTTCAAACTCAGGGATGGACTGAAGATCGAAACAGTTTTTATTCCGGAAGGGAAAAGAAAGACTGTTTGTCTCTCTTCTCAGGTGGGGTGTTCTCTGGGATGCAAGTTCTGCGCCACAGCAAAGATGGGACTGCTCCGAAATTTGACAGCTGGTGAAATTGTTGGGCAGTTGTTGGCGGTGCGCCGGGAAACTGGCGAACGGATCACCAATATCGTGTTTATGGGGATGGGGGAGCCGATGTTGAACTATCAGAATGTCCTTAAAGCTGCTTACATAATCCATGATGATGATGGAATGAATATCAGCACCCGGAAGATCACAATCTCAACTGTGGGGATAGCAAGAAAGATCAGGCAATTCACAAAAGAGAAGCATCCTTTTAAGCTTGCCCTCAGCCTGAACGCAACGGATGAAACTCAGCGTGCCAGCCTCATGCCCATCACCAAGAAATACAGTATTAAGGATTGCCTGGAAGCGCTGAAGGAGTATACGGACAGATCACGTAAACGTGTGACGCTGGAATATGTTCTCATGAGCGGCACAAATGACTCTCCCGCGGACGCCCGCCGGCTTGCGTCTTTCATGAAAAAATTAAACTGCAAACTTAATGTGATTCCTTATAATCCTATTGTCGGGGAGCCGTTCAAAAGACCTACGGTTCACCAATTGGAAAAATTTATTTCGAATGTTACAGGGGGACGATCCATGGTAACAGTTCGATGGAGCCAGGGAAAAGATATCAATGCTGCCTGTGGACAGCTTTATGTTGAGAATGTAGAAAAAACTGTCAGGAACCAAACAGTGGTCTCGGCATAAATATTGTAGATTCAGGTTAATGAAAAGAAGTCATAAATGAGCCTTATCAAAATATATACAACCAACTGGTGCTCCTATTGCGTAATGGCGAAACGGTACTTTGATGAGCAGGAAATGTCTTACGAAGAGATCAACATTGAAGAGAAGGGGATGAGCAGGGAAGAGCTTCAGAAGGTGACCGGCGGAATGAGTGTGCCGCAGATTGTCATCGATGACGAGGTCATTGGTGGTTATGACAATCTAATGGCAATGGCTTCAGCGGGAGAACTACCCGCATAGGCCACCAGTCTATTTTATCAGCATCACTTTACGCGCTACTATTTCCGTTTCACCGTCCAGCTTTATAATGTAAGGTCCGCTGGGGAGATCTCTCGCTTCCAGCGTCACTTCGTTATAACCGGCTTGTACTTCTCCCAGTTTCACGCTTTTCACTTCCCGCCCTTTCAAATCCACAACTGACAATGCCACCTCTTCCCAAGTGGGGAGAAAAAATCGGATGGTGGTGGTGACGTTGAAGGGGTTAGGGAAGTTTGGTGAAAGTGTGATGGCTGTTGGGATGATCACATCGGTGTCTAACGTCAGCCTATAGTGGTATTTCACATTCTTAACTGTATCTGTCACAATGGCCACGGTGAACATGTCTGTTCCTGTTGGGATGGGGATAATGGTTCGTCCTCGGGACCGGTAAACGCTGAAGCTGATGCCGCTTTCGGGTATGCCATTGATATTATAGCGCAGTGACTCATTGAAACTTTCGAAATTCATTTCAATGGCACCTTCCGGTAGTGTGAAGCCGATGTAGTGCGTGGCGTTGTGCATTAGTTCATTGCCGGTATATTCTACAATGGCGCCTGCACCATTCAAGGTTACGGTACGATCCAGCCTTGGTTCAATGCCGTATTCCCTATAATCGGCGCCTTCCTCGTAGCGGTAGTCGCCCGCATCACTGTCTGACGTTAGAAGATGATTTGCTACTGCCATCTGATTCAGAGCTTCTCTAAATGAAGAACCACGGCGACGCAATACCTGGTCAATAGTATAGATAGTGTTATCGGACTCATCTTTGGTAACATTTTCAACACTTTGCTCAAACATTTTTCGTATGGTGGCGGGACCGCCAAGGTGTTCGGACAAGTAACGGAAGAAAATCCAGCTGCCGTACCAGTGGGGTGCCCGGGAGTGATCCAGGGCTACGTGAGGCTGTTTCATCCACAACTCTAAAAAGTAGTAATTGTCATTGATATCGTTGTATACCTCATCCTCCATCCAGACAGCAGTGGATTCTAGGAACCAGATTCTATCCCAGGCGTCATAGCCGAATTGGATGGCGTGGAAGAATTCATGGGCAAAGGTGACCTGCACACAGGCAGCCTCTTCGCAAAGGAAAGAACTGTAATTACTGTTCATGACAATATAACTGGTGGCGGCGTATTCTTCCTTAGCTTCGGAAAATTCGTTGTTGCCAGACAAGTTGGCCAGGTATTCAAATTGAGTAAATCCGTACAAAAGATCTCCGAGATCGAGTATGTAGATATCGTAAGCATCAGAGCCGCCATTATCGGAGTACCATCTGTCAGAAGGTGGACGTGTATAACCGTGTTCTCCAATTTCAACAGCGTAAGTTTCTTCAGCTGTAGCTGCCATGAGCTCAACCATATCGGGGATTCCGTCACTGTCCGAGTCTGTTGAATCTACAGCATGGTTTCCCTTCATGGTGTAATGAATTCTGAAGATGCCTGTATCGTAGTGCCACTCCAATCCTTCCGGCCGCCCGAAACCAGCCATTGGCCGCTCGGTATCAATCCCCAATTCGTTCAACTGTTTTCTGGTATCGGCATCCAGGGAAGGGGCCGACTCGGCCAGTTGTTTCAGAACAGGTACGCCGCACTTGATAAAGTTGTGGCGCTCTTTTGCCGCAGTGGAATGGGTGCGCCAGGTCATTTTCCGTACCGCCGCGACCAGTTCTTCTGGAGTCAATTGTTTAAACGTACTGTCTCCAGCAGAGTATGCGAAGGCGGAGGACAGCAAAAGGAGGAAAAGAACTTTTCTCACGAATCATCCTCCATGCCGCGCTCTCTCCGGTGGCTCATGGCATCTTCCTGGATTCTCCGAGCCATAGCTTTATAGACTCGTTGCTTTTTATCCGGATCCTCAATGTTTTTGTCTTTTCTTCGCCGATACCGGAGGCGCATGAGGATTCCAAACACAATAATACCCGCCACATAGAAAAGGGCAAAGTAGTCCAAATGGTCAGTCATTGGTCTCTTTCCGTCTGTGAATAGAGCAGCCATCCCGCAATAATCATAAGCACACCCGCTGTAGTCTCCTGTTTTTCGGAGCGGAGTGATCCTTTTGCCGCTAATCCTGCTCCCAGGAACATGAGAGAGTAGGGTACAGCCGCACGCCATGTCAGTTCCTCCGGTGGCCCAACAGTCACTTCCTGACCTGCCGGTCGTTTACCAGCCTTCTCAATGGCCGTTGCCGATTCGGTCAGGGGCAAACGAAGGGTGAGACTCACTTTTCCTTCCGAGTCAGAAATAATTTCAAAATCTCCCACCTGTTGTTTCAGATGAAAATTCAGTTGTGCAGATTCAGCTACTTGGTGTACCTCAAAACCGGTAACGGCACCGGTCCGGATTAAAGGCCAGGCCCGGTTTGTGTCCACCGTCACGCCGTGAAGTGTTACATAGAACCATCCCGTCTCCTTGAACCACCCTGAGATTTGATTATCGGGAAGATGATTATTGAGATGTACGGAAATAAGCGTACCGTTGGTTTTTTCCTCAATAGTAATCCCTTCAACTTTGATTTCTCCATGAAGAAGAATGGAGAAAAGTAGCATAAGACAAGGTATGGATTTCCCGTATTTGAAACGCATTGTAGACTCTTTAGCTGAATATAAAAACATTAAGCCAAATATTGAGCGAACATTGTATATTTGCAATAGAGGTCTTCGCATTGAGTAAAACTGTCCGAAGTACTGTTTATCTTTTGGCGCTGTCATTTATTATGAGCAGCCTTCCTGGGTTCGTATATGCTGTCCCCATCGCTGCCGTACAGAAGAAACAGACAAAAAAGAAGAAGAGTTCCCCAAAGAAATCGAGCAGCAAGAAATCCGGATCTTCGAATCAGTCATCAAAGCGTGCTCAGGCCAAAAAATATATTGACAGAGGGAAGCAGCGGATAAAACAGAAGAATTACGCTGGTGCTCTCAGCGATTTTAAGAAAGCACACAAACTTGTTCCTACCAAAACGACTCAGAACTATATAAAGAAATTGACCCCCATGGTGGCGTCCGCCAAGAAGAAAGCGGCGTCCAAACCGAAAACAGCAGTTGCGTCTGGACCTGCCGTCAAGCCGAAGAGCCCGTACAAGCTTTCTGACAGTATATATAAGTTGACGAATGATATGGACACATCCACCCGGAAGATGAGAAGTGCAAGAATGGCGCTAAAACCCCTGGATACCCGTTCTGCTGATGAGGTCCACCGCCAGCGTCTCGAAACAATAAAGGTAGTAGCAGCCAACAGACCTGAAGACAGAAGGGCCCAACGGGACCTGGCCCTCCAGCATGAAACTGGAGGCCGCTTCAATGAAGCAAAAGATATCTATATCAGGCTGATCGCTATGGAACCCAATGTGGCAGATCATCATTTTTTCCTTGGTTCACTCTATACTCGCATGGGACAAACCAATAACGCGCAGTTTGCTTTTCGTGAAGCACTTCAACTGGATCCTAATCACCAACTTACCATGGAAGAACTCTCCCGTTATGGCGGTAAATCTTCAACCAAGTCCATGGCTTCGGACCTCATTCAGGAAGTGTCTAAGAAACAACCCAACGGACAGGCACAACTTCTGAAGGATGTCCGCACAAGTCTGGACAAAGGGGACTATGATGAAGTGCTTAGGCTAGCCAGTGAACATTCAAGCCGTTTCTCGCAAAGTGCATCCCTTGTTTTCATGAAAGGCCAGGCGCAGGAAGCCACAGGTGATTTGGAGTCGGCCAAGAAAACCTACAAGCAGAGCATGACCATTGATCAATCGGACCCAAGAGGTGGAATTGCACTGGGAGACCTTTACTTTGGTCAGGGAAACTACCTTTACGCAGCCATCACTTATGAAAGCGTACTACCGAGGGATCCCATGAACGTTTCGCTAAGAAATAAACACGGCCTTAGCTACTACCGTGCATTTGAATGGGGCAAAGCTGCTTCTGCCTGGGAAGAGATGCTAGGCTACGCCCCCAACCATCTGGAAGTGCGCATGCTTCTGCCGGAGGTTTATTACATCATGAGTCTTGAGTATGACAGGACAGGCTTCACAGATTTGAGCCGTCGTGCTTTCGCTAATGCACTCTCTGTAAACCCCAACAGTTCGGCATGGCTTGTGAATGCACTTAAGACCGCTGGGGAATTCTATCGTGAGAACGGTATGTTCCGCCTCTCATTGAGGGCCTATCAGGACGCCATGGAAATAGTGCCGTCAGATGTGGATGCTTATAACGGTCTTGGTGCCACCTTCTGGTATATGGGTGAAAAACAGATGGCTGTGGCGGCGTGGGAAAAAAGCCTCTCAATCCGTTCTGACGACAATGCTGCAAAAGGGTGGCTTTTGTTGGCGAACCGGTCTACTGACTAGCTACACTTTTCTTAAACTTTCCAGAATTTCTCTTTACGGTTACATATGAAAAAGATTTTCATCTTTGCGCTTATTTCTGTTTCCATGGCCGCCGACCGACCGGGAGATGACCGTTTGTGGGAAGGGATCTATTCTTTCTACAATTACGAATTCAACAAGTCAGTATCGATACTATCTGAAGTTAGAGAACTTCATCCTGAGCATCCCACCGTCCATTTCACATGGGCCGTGTCGAAATGGCTTAGAGCCCAGGCCTACAACGGCATCGAAGAAAGTTACGACACACTCTCTGCATCTCTCGAAAAGATCATTCCTGTCTATGATGATTACGTAGAACAGTATCCTGATGAGCCGGAATACCGGCTCTATGCGGCGGCATCGAAAGGGGTGAAGGCGCGGGTTCATCTTGGGAAAAAGGAGTGGATGAGTGTGGTGATGGAAGGGATCAAAGGATATAGCGGTATCCGAGCGGTTCACAACAAAAACCCGGAGCTTTGGGACGCTTATTTCCCCATAGGCATACTCAACTTTTACGCGGGTAACATGTCCGGTTTTGTTCAATTCTTAGCAGGATTTATAGGGATTGATGCCGATAAAGCGCTGGGCATGGAACAGATGACCATTACTGCCGAAAAAGGCAAGTTTGCCTGGATCGAGGCGTCCCAAATTGTTGTCTTTGTCTATCTCTGGATGGATCAGGATTTTGAGAAAGCGTTGACTATTTCTCAGCGATTGGTGGACCGTATACCGAAGAGTATTTACAACCAGCATCTTTACACGGAGAGTCTAATCCGGTTCAACAGACTGGATGAAGCGGAAGCCAATCTCAGGCTCACCAACGAAATGGCGGAAAGGTTGCCGTCTCTTTCAAAAAAGGGTTGGCTGCCAACGCTGAAGTACCATGACGCCTTGATCTCCTTTTATAAGGGGGACACCGATCGGGCCATGGAGATGGTGACACAGGCCATAAAAGAATTCAACACTGAACTGGATACGCCGTTAGGTTTTGGCTTTCTGCTTCGAGGCAATATCCACGACTTGC
>SCKS01000073.1 GCA_004124465.1 Fidelibacterota bacterium | reverse complement strand
AAAGAAATATGGAGAAGATTATGAGTATATGTCTCACTTGGTTTCCTAATTGGTTGGTTTAGGAGAACCCGAGTTATATCATCATTTGGTATGATTTACAAGAATGTGGGGATTTTACTTGGAGGGTGTCTGATTTGTGAAGAATTAGTGAGGGGATTCACAGGAGATGATGGGGTTTTGAGATGGAGCGCATTGCATCCGCGGCAAACTACAAGCGTAGTGAGTAGTTTGTCCAACTACATGCGTTTGGATTCTTATCCTGGCCATTAGTGGCGGCTAGCCGTGTTAACTAAACAGTAGAAGAAGTATCATGTTCAGCGTGAGCTAAGTCTGTGAAGTCGTTTACACCTCAGATCCCGAAAGCAAGTTGAGCTATTGGCCGTTCCTACGGTTGACAGTCGACCGCAGAATATGGTCAGCGCTCAGTCTCGCAAATTATCTGCCCGAACAGGGCGATGTGTTTCCGCTTCAAGATGAGCGTCAAGGCAGCGCCCGAATAGCTTCAGCTTTCGGCTCGCATTCGAGATTACGCCCGGCTGCTCGGAATAGCCGAAGATCGCCGTGTAGCGTGGCCGCTGGCCTTTCACTTCGGTCACTCGATGCAAGGAATAACGACCCTTAAAGATCTGCAGATCTCCAGGTTCCAAAGGAAGAGCTATGACGTTACCCCTTTCACCGTCCATAACGGCCGCGACTGCATCGTAATTTTCGGACTCAGAATTGCGGATCGCGGGAACGTATTCGAAAGCACCGCCACCTTCGGGTTTTTGCACCATGGCGGAGATCGTGAACTCGTTCGTATCGAAGTGCCAGGGAAATGTCTCACCGTCATCTTGGACGTTTATCAGGTATCCTGACATGGGATCTGCGTAGTGATACAGCTGCGTCAACCCCAGGCAATCGCGCACGAATTTGAGCAGTTCCATGAGCAAGAAAATCCGATCCATCAAATCTCCTTCGACAAATCGATCTCGGCAGAGGAATGCGTTTTTCCGGTAGTGGAACCGCCGAACCGGGTGGTCCGATGGCAGGGATTCATCATCGTCCGAAAGATAGGGGTTTTGCCAATCGGCAGTCCTGTCCACCAGCGCTAGGCGTTCGTCGACTTCGTTGGCCATGGCCAAAACCGCCTCTGGATTGAGACAACATTCCAGCCTCGCACACCCGGTTTCAACGAGCTGGCGCCTACAGGATTCAACAATACTCGTGCGCACCGGATGATTCGAATCGTCGATCGGATAACGCGTTAAGTCTATAAGTGCCCCGAGGCTTTCTTTCGAGTGTGTGCCGTGTATAAGTTCCGTTGTCATTTCATTTTCCCTTAGGGTTTCTTGACTTAGGTGATATGAACCTTGATCACCTCTTTTGTTTCGGTGCGAAAAACCACGGTGGAGTAATTCTTGGTTATTGAGTAGATCACTAAATAACGACCTACTAGGTAGGGGTCGGCATGTAAAGCAAAAGGCTTTGTGTAAATTGCATACCCAAAAGGTATGGGAAAGGCGGATAGCAGGTAATCATCCCCTTCCGAACGACCTAAAAGAAGGTGGCCATGGGCTTTGGGCTCTAGGGGCATATGAAGATGCGGACGATCATGGTATTCAATGAATGAACCACCTCCTTGATCTTTAACATGAAGATAATCTTCAACATAAGTTTGCCCGATATTAATGATGGTCACAGGTAAATTCTGGTCACTCTCAAATGTTAATAAATCACCAACCCTAAGAAGCCTTGCATCATAAAAAGCAAGAAATTCTGGAGTTGGAGCTGCTTCAGGAATGTTTAATTCGTATGCATTAAGGGTCAAGGTCCCCAAACCTCCTAGAATGTTTGCTTGCATGGATTCAACCGTCTCAATGGCCCTCCAATTCCCAGTGCAACGCACATGGGGGGGTGCCTCAGGCTCAACCTTGGAGATATCCAGTTTTCCTGACTCCTCAATAGGAGTTAGGCTATGGGCATCCAAACGATAACATTGTTGCGGTGATACATAGCCAACAATTGATTCAGTCTTCATATAGGACTGAGGATCTTTACCCCTTCGATTAACCATCAACTTGTCTAATGTCTCCTGGATATCCTCTGGAAACTTGGTGCTCATTTGATCATCATCCATTCAACCATGGGTGTTAAGCTTAATCAGAGTAATAGCCCACCGCGATTCCAGAATGCCACTCTCTAGAACCAATGGGAAGTGGGGTATGCTGGGAAGGGTCATGGTGATTCGTAAGTTAGTCATGTTTAGTGGGAAAGAATCTGGCTCAGGAACAACTTAGTACGTTCATTTTTTGGGTTTGAGAAAAACTGTTCCGGAGCGGCGTTTTCAACAATACGTCCTTCGTCCATAAAGACCATTTGGTGAGCTACGGTTCGGGCAAAGCCCATTTCATGGGTCACGCATATCATGGTCATTCCAGTTTCTGCAAGGTCGATCATCACGTCCAGCACTTCCTTAATCATTTCAGGATCAAGTGCGGAGGTTGGCTCGTCAAAAAGCATAATACGCGGCTCCATACATAGCGACCGTGCAATTGCAACACGCTGTTGCTGGCCACCTGAAAGTGCACTGGGGTGTTTGTGCGCCTGCTCCGGTATCCTTACTCGCTCCAAGTACTCCATGGCTTGGCTTTTGGCTTCTTTCTTCGTTAAGCCTCTGACCCGCATTGGCCCCAGGGTACAGTTTTCCAACACAGTAAGATGAGGAAATAGGTTGAACTGTTGAAAAACCATACCCACCTCGCAACGAACCTTGTGGATGTGTTTGGTGTTATAATCCAACTCATTTCCATCAACAACGATTCTACCAGACTGGTGCTCTTCAAGACGATTAATGCAACGAATCAAGGTTGACTTTCCGGAGCCTGAAGGACCACAAACCACTACCCGTTCTCCATGTCTCACCGTCAGGTCAATGTCTTGCAAAACCTGAAAATCTCCAAACCACTTGCTGACTCTCTCAATTTGGATGATGGTTTCTGTTGAAATTGCATTATCAGGCATGGGTTGAAACATGGTTTAGGCTTTGTGAAGGGCCATGCGTTTTTCTAAACGGCTGAATCCGAATGCACAAGCGTAGGAAATCACAAAATACATGCCTGCTACAAACACCCAAATCTCGAATACTCGCTGGGTAGAGGTAGCCACTTCCATCGTCAGAAAGGTGAGTTCCTGAATCGAGATCAGCGAAACTATTGACGAATCCTTAATTAGGATGATGAACTGACTTGCCAAAGGAGGTACCACCTTCTGGACCGCCTGAGGCATAACAACATAGCGCATGAGTTGAATTCGGGACAATCCAATGCTCATGCCTCCCTCGACCTGCCCCTTTGGAATTGATTGAATTCCAGCCCTTACGATTTCGGTGACATAAGCCCCCTCAAACAGGGCCAGACAGATTATTCCTGCAACCACATTGGAAAGCAATTCTGGAGGCCCTAACAAGAAATCTAAAACCTTCAGGGTCATCGGAGAGGAATCCTCAGAGATGTTATCAAGCCCCAAAAGAGGCGTGATTTGGCTACTAATGAAGAAGTAGAAGACAAAGATAAACACCACGGGAGGAATATTACGGATCAATTCTACATAGAGTCGGCTCAGCATCCGAGGAAACAGTCGACGACTGGTACGCATCACCCCCATGATAAAACCAAGAATTGCTGCAAGGATAATACTCCAAATAGCCAACCGTATGGTTGTAAACAAGCCCTTCATGAGCAGGTTGGGAGCATAAGATTGGAGTTCTTCATCCCATCGGAACAAGTATCCGGGAATAAACGACCAGTCCCAATTATATACTAATACTGTGTTCACCCGGTAAACAACGTAAACAATCAGAAACACCACTGCAAACAATACTAAAGCGTCTATCCAGTACGAGTCGTAGGGGGCTTTATTACGGATCATTCACGAATTTTCTGTAAAGATAATGAAAGGGTGGAGCAGATTTACAAAAGAGTAATCATTCCACCCTCTGAGCTCAATTAGGCAATCATTTCAAGTCTACTTGGTCAGCCCAGTTCATACCTTTGAACCAGTAGTTGTGCCGATCCTTGAGCCAGCCATTACTCGTATGCACCATAATCCAATTTGAGAAAAAATTAAGGGCGTCAGGGTCGCCTTTGCGTAATCCAAAAGACTCGTTGCCTTCGGTGAGGTTTTCGGTTGAAGGCATAAAGAGTACTTCTGGATGCTTATAGACCCATCGGGCCGGTTTGGGATGGCTTGTCACAGTTGCATGCGCATTACCATTGATCACTTCCTGAAAGGCCAGTGAATCATCGTCAAACTGTCGAAGACGGGCCTTGGGCCAGATTTCCTTAATATCGGAACATGAGGTCGCCCCCCGACGGCAGGTGAAGGTAACACTGCGGCTATTATAACCTTCAGGCCATTTAAGATCACCCGCCAGATTCTTGTTGGCAGCAATGCCCATACCCGAGTGTGCATAGGGTGCTGTGAAATTGATTGTTAGGTTACGCTGTGGCTTCACACTCATGCCACCAATGATGACGTCGAACTTACCCGCGATTAGGGCAGGAATGATTCCGGACCATGCTGTGGGAACGAATTCGATTTTCACCTTCATGTCCTCCGCCACCTTCTTGGCGACATCAATTTCAAAACCAATGAGCTCGCCCTTTTTGTTTCGCATTGCCCATGGTACAAAAGTGGACATGCCTACCTTAAGTTTACCTCGTTTCATGATGGTCTCGATCACACTTTCTGAAGTAAGTCGCTTCTGCGTTTCACCGGCGAAAACTCCGCCAAAAGTGAGAAAGACTAGTGTTGCTCCAAGAACAAGAGCGATACTTGATTTTTCAATACTCATAGTGTCTCCTTTTTGAAGATGATCACATTACATCCGCCATTCCCTGAGAACAAACTCCTAAGATTGGCAGGACTTGATCAGGAAACGCCCCATGCGCTCACTGACCCTCTAAAAAACCCCGGATTGCTTCCCAGGACTTGATCAGGAAACGCCCCATGCGCTCACTGACCCTCTAAAAAACCCCGGATTGCTTCCGAGGATGATTGAAGGATTGCCCTAGACTTGGACTCTCCTCCCAAAATCGTCAACTCCGTTGTCGTACCCATCGTTCCAAAAAGCTCACCAAAACGGAAAGAGTAATTGTCATCACGAGATAAATCCCTGCAACTGTCAGCCAAATCTCGAAACTCATGAAGGTTTCCGCAATAAGATCAAGGGCTTGAGTGGTGAGGTCAAATACTGCAATCACGCTAACAATCGCCGAATGTTTGATGAGGTTGATGATCACTCCCGTCAATGGCGGTAGCATCAGAGGCACGGCCTGTGGAAGCACCACATAGCGATAGGTATCAGTCTGAGCTAGGCCAACGCTGTAGCTCGCTTCCCACTGCCCTTTTACTACACTGAGAATTCCTGCACGGATAATTTCGGAAGCGAAGGATCCTTCGAACAATGAGATGCATAAAACCCCCACCCAAAAACGATCGAGGTTAACGATGGGCCCAAGCACAAAGTAGAAAACGAACATCTGAACCAACAATGGCGTGTTCCTGACAATTTCCAGATACAACCATGCCAGCAGTCGTCCGGAAAGCGAATTTGACATGCGCAACATTGCTGTGGTCAGCCCAACCATCAATGTGATGAAAATGCTATAGGCGGTTATTTCCATAGTAACAAACAGCCCTTCGATCAGTGGACCAAAATAGAAATCACCATCAATAATTTCGTAGAAGTATTGAGGAATACGGTACCATTGCCAGTTGTAACCCATTTGGTTAGCCCCGTTGAATGTGACCCACACTAAGCCAACCATGAAAACAAACAACTGCAACACGTCAAACCATTTGGAATTCCACCAACGCGTTTTACGTACAATCAGTTTTGGAACAGAGTTTGGCATTACAGATATCTACTGACGGTAATGGATATTGATTTTGCATGTAGCATATAAATCTATTCAGAGGGTGGTTGCTGTTTTAGGAAAAAATTGTTTACGCAACAATTTCATTAAAAAATTAACGTGTGAGGCCAAATAGCCATTATCCACATGCTCCAAATGAGGAGCCAGCTCTTGGTGCAAGGCTGGTAGTTTGTGGAAAGGCATATTTGGAATCGCGTGGTGTTCAGCATGAAAAGACATGTTCCACGCAAGCCAACATACGGGCTTTATAGTGATCGTTGTGCGAGTGTTCTTCCGAATGTCCGTAACCCATTCGCAACTCGCATGTTCTGAAATGCGGATAAGGCGCATCAATGGTTCAGCAATAATTCGGGGCATCAGCCAGTACCAAAACACCACTCCGGTCTGAAATACAACGCTGAAAACCAAAAGACAAATGTAGAAGACAACCATTAAACGAGTTTCCCTCACAACGGTTTTGCGGTGGCGCTCTGGAATAAATGCCTTTTCACTAGACGAGAACTTTCCAAGTGGGAGGAGACTAAGATTTTTTATGACCCCCTTAAAGTACGGGATCGCTGTCGCATAATACAAATATCCCCAAAAAAAACCAGACATGGGAATGCTTTCCGGATCTTTTTCAGGATGTTGGGTGTAGGTGTGATGTGCAGCATGCTCCATCGTGAAATACTGCGGTGGAATCATAATCATCAGTCCGGAGAATCCTGCGATTAGTGTATTTAGTTTTTGGGAGGCAAAAGCGGTCTTGTGAGTGGCCTCGTGAAATGGGGCGAAGAGATGTACTATACACACCCCGTGTAGAAAGAGTGCAAAATACCACCATCCGGATCCTTGGGCCTGATTCACCAAAGTTCCAGTAGCGAGCAACGTCATCAGGTGCCCAGCAAGGAACACCAACCCGATGTCGTTCCGTCTCCGTTGCAGCCCCTGGATCAACTCCTGTGAGATTAGATTTTTTGGTCTCCTCATCTGATTTTCATCACACCACATGACCATAATCTTTACAAAAAATATTTTTTTTAATTAATTTCTAAGATCCTAATTTCATCAAAAACTATCAATCTTTTTTGTCCGAATGTTGTCAGAGTGTTTTCTCGGTTTAGCCTCTTTATTTGGGTATTTGTCAGAGTGTGTCCGAATGTTCTAGCGGAGCCAGAAACCATTCTATTACCTTATTAATCTATTATATTATTGATTTTTATTGGTGGCCAGAGCAAGAATCGAACTTGCGACACACGGATTTTCAGTCCGATTTTAGCCATTATTACTGAATTACACTCCGTAATATGATTTGTTATTAATTTGGAATAACAGTCAATTAAAGTAAAATCCATTGCTATTAAGTGCTGCCATATTTTAGGCAATATCACGGCCTATAGACACCTATATGGGCACCTAATAATTCCCCTCGTGCGTGCGTGTAGTGGTTTTTTCGTGCGGTGGTTAATTAGTTAACATTGTTACCTCAGTAGACTCTAAAATATGTCCTGACTTAGCAAC
>SCKS01000145.1 GCA_004124465.1 Fidelibacterota bacterium | reverse complement strand
AACGAGCGTGGTGAGACATTGCTGATCGCGCGGATTACCGACGCAGTCTTGCCCGGAGTGCTTTATACGCCCAAGGGTACCTGGCTATCCGCAAGCGAGACGGGACAAACCGTCAATGCGCTACTTAATGCGGATATCCGAACCGATATCGAGGATGGAGCCTGCTGCAATGAGGCGTTCTGCGAAGTCAGTCAGATTCCATGAGTCGGAGTCAGCCACATTCGACTATTTATCCTTTGCTAAATCTGCAAGCGGTTACAATTTTAACCGCTAGTTGAATCGATAATTTTTATTATCTCAATTAAAGGAAATATCACGACTCCAAAAATTGTATTTACTGTAACCGCGCAGTGAAGATGCTGTTTTACCCATCTTAATTTTTTAATTACTTAAATTCTTGAATGACAGAACGGTATCGCCGTTCAATTTCATTGTGTTTGATATGTCGTCCATCTGACACCATAAGTCTCCCTGCTGACCAAACATCACACACGAGTGAATCGTCTCCAGCAAAAATCCAGCGATCCAAAATTTCACCATCAGAACACCCACAAAATGCTAAAGCCTCAGAATCAAGCGTTAGTAAATCCGCCCAATATTCCGGTGCGATGAAACCGGATTTTCTGTTAAGTGCTTGAGCCCCGCCCATCAAAGCATCTACATAAAGTGCCATTCCGACTGATTCCGAGTTTTGCGTCATTACGTTGCGTTCCTTAAGGACAAACCTTTGACTGTACTCCAGCAACCGTAATTCCTCGCTCAATGAAATCCGCACGTTCGAGTCGGATCCGATTCCGTAACGTCCTCCGTGCAAGAGCAGACTTGAACCATCAAAAATTCCGTCTCCAAGATTAGCTTCTGTGATGGGACACAATCCAACAACCGCTCCCGATTTTGCAAGGTTCCGTGTTTCCTCCTGAGTCATATGTGTTGCATGAATAAGACACCAACGGGAATTTACAGGAGCATTCTCCAACAGCCATTCAACCGGAGTTCCACCAAATTGTTCCTGAATTTCCTCAACTTCCCGCACTTGTTCTGCTATATGAATATGAACAGGTCCGGAATCTTTTGCCTCAATGATTTCTGTTAACAATTTCGGAGACACTGCCCGCAAAGAATGAGGAGCTATCCCGAGCAAATAATCTTCCGGAACATTACGCAACGTGTCTTGCGTTTGTTCAAGAATACGTAAAAACGATTCTAGATCGTTGCTAAAACGAAGCTGCCCATGTAAAAGCTTTTTCCCATTCAACCCGCCTTGCATGTAAAAAACCGGGAGGTGCGTCAATCCGATTCCAGCTTCTTGCGCTGCGACAATGATGCGGAGTGAGGTTTCAGCGATATTTTTGTAATGCAGACCGTCTTTCTGATGGTGGACATAGTGAAACTCCCCGACCGAGGCATATCCGCACTCTAGCATTTCCATGAACACAAGGGCCGCAATCGCTTCCATCTGTTCCGGAGTCAAAGTTTGTAAAAAATCGTACATCAATTTTCGCCAACTCCAAAAACTATCTTCCTTCTCCAAACGTTTTTCGGTCAGTCCGGCCATAGCCCGTTGAAAGGAATGACTGTGTAGATTGGACAAAGCCGGAAGAAGAATGCGGTTCCGCAAATGTTGGTCTTCCGGACTCGGATCAACTCCTGACTCTACAGTTGTAATCCGTCCAAATTGATCCACAATCACCCGAACATTTTTAGCCCAGCCTTTCGGAGTGAGTGCAAGTTTTGCAAAAAGATTCATTTCTTCTCCATACTTTTGCATTGACAGATCAATTATATGATCATACATAATTAGGACAAGAGATTTTTTCAGATTGTCAGAAACAGCAAACATTGGTCTTCACCATCAAATTAGTAAATGACCACCTACGTCCTACTCCGCAATGCACAAATCGCCACCATGACTCCGGACAAACCCTATGGTTTGGTCGAGAATGGGGCGCTTGTGATTTCAGATGGACGTGTTAAATGGGTCGGCCCCGAAAAAGAACTGCCGGGTGAATTTGAAGGATTCCCGGAAAAAAATTTTGAGGGACGGCTGATCACGCCTGCACTGATCGATTGCCACACTCACTTAGTGTATGGTGGGAACCGAGCTACAGAATTTGAATTGATACTGAGAGGGGCTAGGTCCGAAGAAAT
>SCKS01000072.1 GCA_004124465.1 Fidelibacterota bacterium | reverse complement strand
AATCTTTGCATCCATGTAATGGGGATTTTCTTCCAGGAACCCCCATAGAGATTCTGCAACTTCTTCGACTGCCTGGTGGAATTCAACCTCACCAGCATTTCTTAACTTAACAGCATTTATGAATTTATCAACTGAGGTGTACATTATTAATCTCCGAGCATTAGTTTTTTGGTTATCAACCGATAGAATTACCGTACAAGAAATTACAACACATTAGAAGAAGCAAAAAAAATCTTTTTTGCTGTATTGATAGCAGGGCGACTTATTTTCACGACTTGGATCCGCAAGGAAAAACATGAAATCGCTGGAGTCTCTGGATTTTGACAATGATAGGGCATTGATCAGGGTTGATTTTAATGTTCCTATGAGTGAGGGAAAGGTGGCTGATGATTTCAGGATACAGGCTGCCTTGCCGTCCATTAAACATTGTATCGATCACGGCGCATCTGTCGTTCTCATGTCCCATCTGGGAAGACCGGGAGGAGTTCCATCGGAAGATTTGAGTCTCATGCCGGTGGGTGAGACCTTATGCGATCACCTTGAAATGTCCATCAAGTTTTCTCACGACTGTGTTTCTGATGATGCTATTGATGTCTCTCATGAACTCCAGGCGGGGGAAGTACACCTATTGGAAAACCTTCGGTTTCATACCGGTGAAACCAAAAATGACCACGATTTTGCTTCTCGACTTGCACAGCACGGTACATGCTTTATCAATGACGCTTTCGGCACATCACACCGTGCCCACGCTTCAAATGTAGGGGTAACTGATTTTCTGAAAAACTGCACCCCGGGATTTCTCATGTCTGAAGAATTCAAATTTCTTCACTCTGCTGTAATTCGTCCAAAACGGCCTTTTACAATTGTTCTTGGAGGTACAAAAATAGGGACAAAACTTCCGCTTGTGACCCGATTCATTCGTGAAGCTGATAACGTATTTATAGGCGGTGGTATGGCTTTTACGTTCCTAAAAATGGCTGGTCACAAAATTGGTAAATCAATTTATGATGATTCATTATTACAAACAGCTAAACAAATAGTTGAAATGTCGAAATCACTGAATTGTGAGTTCCATCTACCGAGCGATATTGTAGTTACCGAGGATATATCTTCAGGTCAGGATTCAGCCGTTCGTAAGGTATCTGAAATAGATAACAACGAAATTGGAGTTGACATTGGCCCTGAAACAATAGATCAATTTTGTGAGACCATTAATGGAAGCAACACCGTTATCTGGAATGGTCCTATGGGAATTTTTGAGACCAAGGCTTACAGCGGTGGTACCAAAGCTGTGGCGGAAGCCTTGGCACAGATGACCGGGAGAGGAGGGCTTTCCATCATTGGCGGTGGAGATTCAGCATCAGCTGTCCGAGAATTAAATTTATGGAGTGAAATGACGCACATTTCTACAGGTGGCGGTGCGTCACTGGAACTGCTTGCTGGAAGGGAACTCCCGGCCATGAAAGCTTTGGGGATGGTATAATGAAAAAACCTGTTGTAGCGGCAAACTGGAAGATGTATAAAACGATAGAAGAATCAGTGAACTTCGTCGAGAAACTAAAGAAGAAGCCTTTGGATTGGGATGAGGTCCACATTATATTATGTGCTCCTTACACTTCGCTCTTTGAAATGGGAAATTCCCTTCGAGGGGGTAGCTTTGTGAGTCTTGGCGCTCAAAACCTGTATTGGGAACAGGAAGGGGCATTCACCGGCGAAATATCCGTCGGGATGCTCAAAGCCTGTGGTGTTGAGTGGGTCATTGTCGGCCATTCGGAAAGACGAACGCGGTTTGGCGAATCCGATGAAGATGTCTGTCGTAAAGCCGATTCGGCACTGCAAAATGGTCTTTCGGTCATTTTCTGTGTTGGTGAATCACTTGAAGAGAGAGAGAATGGCAAAACTTCCAGAGTACTCCAGCGTCAGGTGACGGCCCTCTTGTCTCAGTTGAACGAACAGCTGTTAAGGATGGTTGTTATCGCTTACGAGCCCATCTGGGCAATAGGAACTGGATTACATGCCACAAGCGACCAGATTGAAGAATCTCACCGATTGATTCGCGGGATTATTGAAGAAGAATTTGTCGGTATTTCAGGGGAGGTTTCCATCCTTTACGGCGGGAGTGTTAACTCCGGGAACTGTAGGGAATTAAGTGAAGTTAGTGAGGTTAACGGCTTTCTGATTGGCGGCGCAAGTCTGGACGCCGATCAGTTTGCTGAAATTGTAACAACAATCACTGAGGTGAAAAAAGAATAGATGTATGGATTTCTGGTATTTTTTCATGTGATCGTCAGCATTTTGCTGGTAATAGTTATCCTCATGCAAGCGAGTAAAGGTGGCGGTCTTGCCGGTACCTTTGGTGGCGCGTCCACCGCCATTTTTGGCGGACGGGGTGCTGGCAGTTTTCTCAGCAAAGTTACGGTGGGCTTGGCGGCAACATTTATGATGCTGGCCATTCTCATCAGTCTTGTGAATGTGCCTACTGATAGCGGCGATTCTATTGTAAGAAAAATGGCTGGGGAAGAAGTTGTTTCTCCGGCGGCCGATCTGCCTGTACCTCTTTCTCTTCCGCAGGAAGACGAAAAGGAACAATGACATCATCTTCAATACAGTTTGCCGAAGTGGTGGAATTTGGTAGACACGCTATCTTGAGGGGGTAGTGTCCAACAGGACGTGCGGGTTCAAATCCCGCCTTCGGCACAGCGTAAAACATAAACAGGGTTAAGAATGAAAAAGACAGTACTAATAACGATATGGTTAATGGCAATCTTAACTGCTCAGAGCAGTGACCAACTTTTTTCTGAAGGTAAGAAGTTGTTTGAAGACGGATTTTTGGCTGAGGCTGAGTCCAAATTTCTTGCTGTTGTGCAGGCTGATCCAGCTGCCGCTGAGGCACACTTTTTCCTCAGCAAAGTTTACCTACGTCAGTATGATCTGGATAAAACTCGTGAGTCTCTAAGAAATGCCATTGAATACGATAAGGCAAATCAGGAATACCGCGATGATTTCGATCATCTGAATCAGCTGGCCTCATCCATGGCGAACGCCATGAGGTCGCTGAATGGAGGCGATTCTGACGGTGCCATAGCAAAATTTGAAAAGGTGATTGAGGACTATCCTGAGTTCACTGCCGCTGGAATGTATTACACCGGCATCGCACTCATGCGTTCAGATCAGGCTAGCGAAGCATCAAAATATTTCCGGGAGTCGATGAGTTTTGATCCCAACTATGAAAGGCCGAGAGTTGCATTAAAGGGTTTGACAGACCGAGCCTACAATGAAGGGAATCAACTGCTCCGAAGAGGTGACTACGAGGGAGCTGAAAGATTTTTTAATGAAGTGTTGCAGTTAAACCCTGACTACTATCAGGCCTACTTCCAGCTTGGTTACCTGAACACAAAACTGGGAGACTATGAACTGGCACTGGCAAACTATAAGAAAACAGTGGATATGAATCCCGGATATGCCAAAGGGTGGTTTGCGTTAGGTCTTACTTATCAGCGTAACAGTGATTATGACAATGCACTTAAGGCGCTTGACAGTGCTGTGGATGCTGATCCTACCTATGCTAAAGCGCTTGTTCAGAAGGCTAAAATCCTAATGAAGCAAGGAGACTACAAATCAGCTGAAGGTGCTTACAACCGAGCCATTCAGGTTGATCCTTCTTACAGTACGGCGTACGCTGATCTTGGCCAGATTTATGTGAGCCAAGAGCGGTGGGAAGATGCCACCAGTGCACTCTCTACAGCTACAGCTCTGGATGCGAAGCTCCATAAAGCATGGTTTTTGCTTGCTCAGTCGGAAAATGCGAGTGGCGATTGCGACAATGCAAAAGAGGCTGCCCGATCGGCCCTCGATGCGAAATCAAATTATGCTCCAGCATATTATGAACTTGGCGTGGCTGAGGTCTGTCTGGGTAACAAGACAGCCGCTCTGGCTTCTTTCGAGAATGCAAGGAAAGACAGATCGTGGCGTAAGAATGCTGAGTATGAAATAGACAAAATCAAAAATCCTGAAAAGTACAAGAATCCCTAAACAGTTTAAAGGGGCGCTTCGGCGCCCTTTTTTTTATCTACTCTTCCGAATCTGAATTGACGTCCTTATTATTATCTTACTATGATTAAAGCAGTTATCTTCGATCTCGATAATACACTTCTCGATTTCAAGAAAATGAAACAGCGTGCTATTATAGCAGCTGTTGATGGTATGATAGAAGCTGGGCTCCAAATTGACCAGAAAAAAGCATACAATCAGATTATGGAGCTTTATGAAACAAGTGGTTGGGAGAACCAGGAGATTTTTAACGATTTTTTGAGAAAATCTACAGGAGAAGTTGATCATAAATATCTGGCAGCGGGAATTGTCTCATATAGACGGGCAAGGGATGCTGCACTTACCCTTTATCCCGGTGTGAAAAAAACACTCATTACGCTGGCGAAAATGAGTATCAAGCTTGCCATTGTTTCCGATGCACCCAGGCGTGAGGCTTGGCTCAGAATTTGCTATCTAAACCTTCACCATTTTTTCGATCTGGTTCTCACCTTTGATGATGTGGGTGAAAGAAAGCCATCTCCCAAGGGCTTCAAAATGGTGTTGGAAAAATTCAATTGTTCCGAAGAGGAAGTGCTTATGGTAGGCGACTGGCCCGAACGTGATATGGAGGGAGCCCATCAGCTGGGGATCCGCACAATATTTGCCCGCTACGGTGACACTTTTGGTACTGTGGAGTCTGGTGCCAACTGGGATGTAGAAGATATTTTCGAGATTGTTGGAATTATTAATTCACTGAATGAAACCTGAGAGCAACAAAGTCGGTACCGACATTGTGGAGGTCTCACGGATTCGTCAGCTGGCCAATGAGCACGGAGAACGATTTTATCGTCACGTGTATACAGAGGCTGAAGTGAAGTGGTGTCAGGACCGTGCTGTACCTGCAATGCACCTAGCCGGACGTTTTGCCGCTAAAGAAGCTGTTAAGAAAGCGCTCTTGGCTTCAGGAGAAGAGAATATTCCGCTTAGTGGTATTGAAATTATCCGGCAGGAAGGTTGTCCACCGGAAGTGTCTCTACATCTTGATCTAATAAGACCGTATCACTGTCAGGTTTCCATCTCTCACACAGATTTGCTGGCAACGGCAGTTGCCATAGTGGCTCCGCAATGAGAATTCTTTCAGCACAGGAAGCGAGAGAGGTGGACAGAGTTGCCATGCAAGAGCAGGGAGTACCCGGCGTCACACTCATGGAAAATGCCGGGCGTGCTGTGGCTGAAAAGGTCGGTTCAATGGCTGATGGTGGAAAAGTGGGCATCCTTTGCGGAAAGGGCAACAACGGCGGCGATGGATATGCATGCGCCTCTTTTCTGAATGAGATGGAAATAGAATGTGATCTCATATCAACAATTCCTGAGGGTGAAATAACAGGTGACGCCAGACATTTCTATGATGAATGTAAGGGTAAGGGCATCAGATTCAGTCACGCTCAGCATGTTAAGGAAGTCGATCTTGGTCACTTTAATCTTATTGTCGACGGCCTCCTCGGCACGGGAATTTCTGGAAATGTGAAACCTGATGCAGCTGAGTGGATCGAAGCCATGAACTCCACATCCTCAGCAGTTCTTTCTATTGATATCCCTTCCGGCATAAACGGGACCAACGGATTTGTTTGCGGAACAGCAGTGCAAGCTACCGCCACTGTTACCATGGAGTTCCTGAAGCAGGGAATTGTTGTTCAACCGGGCAAATCGCTGGCGGGGGAGATTACAGTGGCTGATCTCGGCTATCCCGCCGCCGTTTTTGAGAATCTTGATGTAAAAAAGAAAACTTTTGATGAGGATTTTGCCCGAAAACATTTATCCCCGCCGCCTGCTGAAACATATAAGCACCGTCAGGGTAAACTACTCGTTATTGCTGGGTCAAAAGGTTTCACGGGGGCGGCATGCCTAGCCGCCGAATCAGCCGTGAGAAGCGGTGCTGGACTGGTAGTTGCTGCCGTGCCTGAATCCCTTAATTCAATCTTTGAGAGAAAATTGACTGAAACCATGACGTTGCCCATCCCTGATGATGGAAACGGATTTCTGAACAAAAATGCCCTCGATTCACTTCATAAGTGGTTCGGCTGGAGTGACGCTCTTCTCATGGGGCCGGGAGTTGGAACAGACCCCCAGGTGGGGGAGTTGGTAAAGGGTATTATTCACAAGTACAAAAAGCCACTTGTTTTGGATGCAGATGGATTGAGACACATCAAAGACGATTTGGATATTCTTTCTCACCTGGAAGACGCATTCATCCTGACGCCCCATCACGGTGAAGCTTCCGGGTTATTCGGGGTCGAACAAAAGGAGATCAGTGATGATCCATTTAAGTTTGCCACTGAAGCTGTGGGACGGTCAGGGGGTGTGCTGGTTCTAAAAGGGGCGCCTACGCTGACGGCTTTCGGAAATGAGGTGATTGCCAACACATCGGGTCATCAAGGGCTGGCTACAGGCGGTACAGGGGATGTTCTTGCAGGAATAATTTCCGGTTTTCTCTGCCAGGGAATGCCGATTGAGGTAGCCGCTCAACTAGCGGTTTTTGTTCATGGTCGGGCTGCTGATCTGCTCTTGGAGGAGAGAGGGTATCGTGGTCTTGCAGCTTCTGATCTAATCGAAAAAATCCCTTCTATTATTGCCGGTTATGAAACAGGCAGATAGACACCGGGCGGCGACGTATGGATAAACTGGTTATTCACGGTGGTCACCCACTGAATGGATCTGTAAAGGTCAGTGGTGCAAAGAATGCTGTTCTGCCTATCATGACTGCCACCATCATTACACCCGGCAGCTACAAAATCAAACGTGTTCCTGATCTCCGTGATACAAGAACGATGATCAGTCTTCTGGAAATCATCGGTGCTGAAGTGAACTTTGAGGATGGGACACTTCATATTGATACAACCAAGTGCGACAATCCAGAAGCACCATATGATCTGGTAAAAACAATGCGTGCCTCTTTCTACGTGCTGGGGCCGCTACTATCGCGATTCGGTTACGCCAAAGTTTCCATGCCCGGCGGATGTGCCTGGGGTCCACGGCCTGTCAATTTCCATGTTGATGCTATGGAGCAAATCGGTGCTGACATAATTCTGGAAGACGGATACATTATTGCGAAAGGCGAGAATTTGAGTGGAGGAGATGTGTTGTTTGAGGTCTCTTCCGTGGGTGCTACGGGAAATGCTGTCATGGCTGCCGTTAAAGCGTCCGGCCGGACGACTATTTCCAATGCCGCCATGGAGCCAGAGATTACGTGTCTTTGCGAATTTCTGAATGCTATGGGCGCTAGGATCAGTGGTATTGGTACCAACAAACTTCAGATTGAAAGTGTCAATGAAATGAAGCCTGTGGATACTGAAATCATACCGGATCGGATAGAAACAGCTACCTTTCTGATTGCCGGAGCAATGGCAGGCGAAAAAGTTGAGGTGGAAGGGGCAGAGCCAAATCATTTAGAGGTGGTTCTGAAAAGACTCCGGAAGACTGGTAGCGAACTTGAAGTGAAAA
>SCKS01000144.1 GCA_004124465.1 Fidelibacterota bacterium | reverse complement strand
ATCAACGGCGATTTTCACAAGGGAGATCATTAATTGTTGTTCCGTTTCCTCCTTCCGGCAAGCTTTCCGAAACTATTTATTCTTAATATTTATTTAATGGCGTGATCTCTTTGGAAAACAGATTCATCCCCGTTAATTTTTCGGCTCTTAATAACACAAATAAACTTGGTTTAGTAATAATAAATAATTCATGCTTAAGGAAGCTATTCTAATAGAAACTTCGGGCACTGAGGACAAGGTTTCTCCTGCACCTGAAAGCGTCTGCCGGTTTGTTGAGCGGTGCATTTCAGTCCTGATCTAGGATGACTCAACAGAACAATCAGATTGTAGCTATTGTTGGTGGCGCTGTGGCAGGCTCAGAGGCGGTGTATCAGTTTACGGAGCGTGGTATTCCTTGCGTTGTGATTGAACAGAATGATCTTCCTTATGGAAAGATAGAGGATGGTCTTCCTAAGTGGCATGAGAAGCAACGTAAGAAAGAGATGGCACAAATCGATACTCGTATCGGTCATGAATTGGTCGATTTTTTGCCGAACACACAGATAGGAAAAGATCTCACCGTGGAAGAACTTCTGACGATGGGTTTCAGCGCTGTGCTCATGGCCAACGGAGCTTGGAAGGACAGGACATTCCCTGTAAAGGAAATTGCAAAATACGAAGGAGACGGTTTCTACTATCAGAATCCGTTCGTCTACTGGTATAATCACAATGAACAACCCACCTATACAGGCGAACAGATAGTTGTAGAAGATAATGCCGTAGTTGTGGGTGGAGGATTAGCCTCCATTGATGTGGTGAAGATTTTGCAGGTGGAGCTTGTGTCGAAGGTCTTGAAGGGTCGGGGAATCGAAATTAGTACTATTGATCTTGAGCATAAGGGTATCCCCGCAACTCTAGAGGAATTTAATTTGACTTGGGATGACTTGGAACTTAAGGGCTCTTATCTCCTTTATCGTCGAAATGTGCGAAATATGCCGCTCGCTTCTATCCCGGCGGATGCAACTCCCGAAAAAGATCAGAAAATCCGTGATACTCGGGCAAAGATATTGAAGAAAGCTCAGGATAAGTATCTCTTCCGCTTTAAAGATCAGACGCAGCCGGTCGGTATCATTGAGGAAGAGGGTAGTCTGGTGGGACTGCGTATGATTGAAAACGATTTGGTCAACAATAAAGCTATATCCAAAGAAGGGACGGAGTATGACCTCTACAGTTCCATGGTTATCAGTTCCATAGGGAGTATTCCTGAACCGATCGAAGGTATCCCAATGGAGTGGAGTACTTACGACATCAAGAACGAAGAGACAGGGGAAGTCAACGGCCTTGATAACGTTTTCGGTGTCGGTAACGCCATTACGGGGAAGGGGAACATCCGCGTCTCACGTATTCACGCCAGGGAGGTTTCAGTTTACGTAGCTGATAACCGACTTCCTGAAAGCGGGGTGGACGTGGATTCGGTTCGTACAAAAGTCCACTCTCTTCAGGAGAAAGCAGGATACAAAGGTGACTATCCGTCTTGGGTCAAAGCTAAGGCACGAGAATAAACATCATCCACCACTTTTACATCTAAACCTTTCATCAGATCATTCAGGCCTGGGACCCTCATTCAGTTATCTATATCGGGGCATAATCTTACACTTTAATCAGAAGGTGAAGGCAAGAGGTTTCTTGAATCCAACGGCCAGGTAAACGGAGCGGATGTTCCTTCTCTCTTTAGCGATATAGAATTCTTCTTCATAACCTGCTGTCACCAGCCACGGCTCGCGTATCCAGACGTTCATCTCAGCTGTCAGTTCGTAACGGCTCAAAGTTTCATCGTCAGGAATAACATCACTGATCTGATGGAAATATTCAAAATCGATCGCCAATGATGTGCGAGCGATGTCCAGATCCCAAAAAAGCCCTCCTTTCAGATAGGAAGTTTTTCGGGTGTCATTGAGATAGTCCGACATATCGTAAGAAAGGGCCAGTTCGGAGGTGAGATGTGTATAGGACTGATCAAAAAGAAATGCACCGAAGCCCTGATTATAATGATACCGAATCCTGAGGCCCGACGCAGAACTTTTTCGGACAGACGTTACAGTAAAACGATAGAGTTTCGGGAAGATATCAAACTTGTTGCTCGATTTGTACCGGGCAATGGCCAGTGTATTATCAGGAATGAACATGC
>SCKS01000143.1 GCA_004124465.1 Fidelibacterota bacterium | reverse complement strand
ACTTCCCGCCGATAAAGAAGTCATTGCAAAAATAATCAACTAAGCTGAGCTTTGGCGGCCAAAATGAAACACCTCCTACTCACAACAATCGCAGCTGTGCTGTTGGTGGGGTGTGGGGAGTCGCAGCCGTCGGTTCCATCTGTTGAAGTTAAAAAGATAGAGCCGCTGCCTGAACAATCAGGGGTATCCATCATGACTTTCAACACTGAGTGGCTTCTGGGAAGTCAGACTCAGGTGGAGGCATTGAAGAAGAAGGGCATCTGGGGATTAGAGGACAAAGACACAGAATCTGAAATCGAACAGCAACATCAGTCAGTTGCCACCATTGTTGCAAGGCACGCCCCGGACATCCTTTGCCTTCAGGAGGTGATCAACGAGGTTGCAGCCAAGCGACTCCAGAAGGCTCTCCAAGGCAAGGGCCTGCAATACGCCCTTCATTTCCTTGAGAGCCGTGACACCCATCTGGAGCAGGACGTTGTGTTTCTTACCAACAAAAGCAGCGGGAATATCACCAACATCAAAGCCTCTCATCCGATTGATCCTGTTTACCCATCGAAATGTGTAATTCTTACCTGCCTTATCAACGGCGAGCAGACTGCCATCATCGGCCTGCACCTAAAGGCAGTCCCCACTGAACCGAGTGCGGTGGCTAAGAGGGAGAAGCAGGCCGACGCAGTTGTGAAGCAGCTTAACAGGCTTTCGGCTGCTGGTTATGCCACCTTGGTGCTTGGGGATTTAAATGATTGGGATCCGGTCGTGCCAGATGCAGATCCTAGCGAACAGGCGACTCCCACTTCACAGGCCTTGAAGAAGATGAAGGACTACGTTCCCGGCGGTGACAATGAACTGGTGAATAGCCTCAAGTGGGTTGAGCCAATGGAAAAGAGGTACACCTACAACTACAAAGGTTCAAAGACGGTGCTGGATCACATCCTCCTGCCTCTTGGTTGGCAGGATAGAGTCTCTGGAGTCACAATCGACCACGACAGACCTGATGGGGCAAGCGACCATTGGCCTGTTATTCTGGACTTAAGTTGGTGAAGAATTGAAAACTGAAGGCAAATGAATCTATTTTAACTCATTAGGTTTTATGAATGTTGAAAGAGTAAAATATGTGATCTGGGCAAATGACATGGAGCGTGCCTTAAATTTTTACGAGGCTGTTTTTAATGGCGAAATAGTCAAACGCTCAGAGGTGATTTCTGAAGTGGCGGTTGCGGGTACTACAATCGGAATCCACGGTGGGGGTGAAGGGAATGTAACTTGGACCGGAATGACCTTTCAGGTGGCTGATGTTGTTCAAGGGGCTTCAGAAGTTAAAGCCGCTGGAGGGGCGCTGACTAAGGAACCTCAAGAGGAAGACGGAGAACCCCCGCACCTAGCAATGTGCCGTGATCCAGAAGGTAACGAATTTATGCTTACCCGGAAACGCAGTTGAAGGATTGCAACTGTCCTTAAGTGTCTTCTTTAACAGCGTATTGCTTCAACAACTCCAAATCAACAAATTCAGTTACACTCAGATGGCAGCTTTCCAAGACGATTTCCGGAGCCATACCTGCCTTCTGTGCCTCTATCCAGCGTCCCATGCACAAACACCACCTGTCTCCGGCTTTAAGCCCTGGGAATTGAAATTCAGGAACCGGAGTAGACAGGTCGTTACCAGCTTCAGCACTGAACTCCAAGAACTCATCGGTCATCACTACACAGACTGTATGCATCCCCCTGTCATCAGCGCAGGTGTCGCAAAGACCATTACGAAAAAACCCTGTCACGGGATTTTTTGAGCAGGGTTCTAATTCCCCTCCAAGAACGTTCGACGCCATAAGCGCAAACTAGCAAGGAACACGCTGGAGGCAAAGAAAACTAGGGGTGTGGAAACCGACTCCTTTTTTGCGAAAAATTTCCGGACACCAAAACCCATCGCCACTCTTCCGGCCCTCCAGACAACCACCCCCCCCCGATTTCAGGCCATTTCAGACCACTTGAAGTTCGCAGTTAAAACGGCTTGAAAACTGCGCTTAGCGGGGTGACTCTCGGGGCAGCAAGAAATCAAAACATTAGAATGGTGATGTCTTTAATTCATCTGATATTTTGAATGAAAACAAATAATAAAATCTATGGTTTCACGCTCATTGAGCTTCTGGTGGTATGAAAACCACACGCCCATGCCTCAAATTTA
>SCKS01000071.1 GCA_004124465.1 Fidelibacterota bacterium | reverse complement strand
TTCCATAAACCTAATCAAAAAAAAGAGAAGAGGACAATTATGGCATTAACTATCAAACAACACCGAAAAAAACTTGGTCTGACCCAGAAAGCCCTTGCAGCCAGACTTGGCGTCAGTGTTCCCTCTGTGGTAAACTGGGAAAGCGGTAAAATGGCACCGAGAGGAAAAAATCTTGCAAAGGTAGAAAAATTTCTCAGCACTAAAGCCTCCGCACCCAAGAAAGCCGAAAAGAAGGCTGCTGCAAAGCCCAGGAAAAAAGTTGGAAGACCCAAAGGTAAAGTGGGCAGACCTAAAGGTAAAGTCGGTAGGCCAAAAGGCAAGGTCGGAAGACCCAAGAAAACTGCCACCAAGGCCAAAGCACCAACAAAAAGACGTGGTCGTCCCAAGCGTACTGCATCTGCCACAATGGGTGGTACTACCGCTCGACTTCGCGGCGTGGCAAAAGATCTCGGTTTCGCCAGTGTGGATGAGATGGTCAAAACCATCCTCCGCAAGCACAAGATCGGCAAACTGGATCTCTAAGAAAGCGACAGACGCCTGAACTTCCGGTGCGTTGAGACAATTGGCGCACCAATATTATAATCACTAAACTCACCCTATATGGGTGAGGTACATTCAAAAGAAGAGCTGAAGCGCACTCTCGGCCTTGGTGATACCACCATGGTCAGTGTAGGCGCAATCCTGGGCTCAGGCATTTTTTTGGTCCCCGCCACTATCGCCGCATCGATCCACTCGCCAATGCTCACCCTGGGTCTCTGGATTGTGGGTGGTATTATTTCTCTTTTTGGTGCCCTGTCGGTGGCTGAACTTGGGGCAGCCATGCCCCGCTCCGGCGGACAGTATGTCTACCTCACAGAAGCCTACGGTCCGCTGTGGGGATTTCTCTACGGCTGGTCTTCATTCAGTGTCATTAATACCGCCTCCATTGCTGCCGTGGGTGTGGCGTTCGGGGAATATTTTGGTTATTTCGTCTCTCTCCCAACAGGCGGTGTTCAGATGGTTGCTGTTATATCAATTATACTCTTAACAGCTATCAATGTGGCTGGAGTCAAATCCGGCGTATGGACGCAGAATATCCTCACCATCGTTAAAGTTGGCATGTTTGGCGGTGTAATTCTTCTGGGCGTGTTCTTGCCAGGCACAGATTCGGTGAACCTTTTTAAAAACATTGGCACAGCTTCATCGCTAGGTGCCATGGGAATGGCCCTCATCGCTATTATGTGGACTTACGATGCGTGGATCGAAATCAGTTATGTTGCCGGCGAAATCAAAGATCCGGGTCGAAACATTCCTAAAGCATCTCTACTTTCAATGGTGGTGATTATTGCCATTTACGTTCTTGCCAACGGCGTCTTTATCTCAGCTCTATCCATAGAAAAAATGGCCGATTCAACCCTTGTGGCTTCGGATGCGGCTGAAGTTTATCTGGGGTCTGCAGGTGCTAGTATCATCGCATTGGCCATTCTTATCTGCACACTGGGGGCCAACAACGCCAATGTCCTTACAAGCGCCCGAATCACTTACGCCATGGCAAAAGAAAAGCTTTTTTTCCGTAGTGTAGCCAAGGTTCATCCCAAGACCGAAACACCGGCCACCGCACTCCTAATTCAGGGGATATGGGCCATTATTCTCACCTTCACAGGCTCTTTCAATCAACTCATCACTTATATGGTCTTTGCATCATGGATTTTTTACGGCATGTCAGCCGGAGCTGTTATAATTCTTCGTCACCAAAAACCGGATATGGAGCGGCCCTACCGTGTTTGGGGTTACCCATGGGTCCCTGCAATTTTTATCCTTTTCGCAGCGTGGCTCACCGTCAACACCATTCTTGAAGCACCCCGAGACGCCGCCATCGGCATAGGCTTGATATTGACAGGACTGCCCTTTTACTTCTTCTGGTCATCCCGGAAAGAGACTAATGAAATCAACTAAAGAAAATATCGAAAAATCTGTTGAGAACCTCAGAGAGACCCTGGTGGATTTTGTGCAACAGATAGTGAGAACGCCCAGCCTCCCCAACGACGAGCATACTGTACAGGAATTGATAGCCAACAAATTGAAGACACTGGAAACGGAAGTAGATGTCTTCCCATGCCAATTTGAACAGTTGAAGGACCACCCTGCTTTTTGTGATGACGGTTTTTCTCCCGATAAGCGAATTGATGTGGTTGGCAGGTGGAGGGGAAATGGCAATGGTCGATCACTCATTCTCAACGGCCATGTAGATGTGGTCCCCACCGGGGATGAAACGCTCTGGGACGATTCTCCCTGGAGTGGCGCTGTGAAGGACGGCCGCATCTATGGCCGCGGTTCATGCGATATGAAAGCTGGGCTTTCGTCCGGGATTTTTGCTATGGAAGCATTGAAAAAACTCAACTATAAACCGGATGGTGAAATACTGTTTGAAAGTGTTGTTGGAGAGGAATCGGGCGGTGCAGGAACTTTGGCAGCAATAGAGAGGGGCTACAGCGCTGATGGAGCCGTCATCCTTGAACCTACTTCCCTCCATCTCAGCCCTATCCAATCCGGGGCGCTCACTTTTCGCCTCACAGTAACGGGTAAGGCTACACACGCCGCCATGAAATGGGACGGAATCAATGCTATAGAGAAGTCTTCCATGCTTCAGGCAGCAATCACTGATCTGGAAAAACTGCGCCACGAGGAACAAACCCACGGTTTCTACGAAGATCCAAACCGTATTGCACCCATCAACCTCGGTACTATCCACGGCGGTGAATGGCACTCTACAGTACCCGGAGAGGTGGTGGTGGAGGGACGATTCGGTGTTTTTCCAGGAGAATCCATAGATGATGCAAGAAAAGCTCTTGAAAAGGCTATAACGGAAGCAGCTCTGAATGATCCGTGGATGAAAGAGAACCCTCCTGTTGTGGAGTGGTTCGAGGGTCAATTTGAATCAGGTGAGACACCGGTGGACCATCCCCTCATAGAGACTCTGGGCAATTGCCACAAGCTTGTCACAGGTAATTCAACGAAAATCCGCGGTGTAACTTATGGATCAGATTTGCGACTTTTTACAAACCATGGTAAGATGCCTGCCGTTCTTTACGGTCCCGGCGATGTTAGCCTTGCTCACGCTGCTAATGAATATGTGGAAATTGAAGAGGTCATAACAGCCACAAAGGTCATTGCTCTCATGATTGTTCACTGGTGCGGGGGATCATTCAAATGAAAACAAGATGTCAATCCATGGTGGGAGAGTTGAAAACTGTCCTTATGAAGCATCTTGAAAAGGCATACAAAAATGAAGCTTCTCTGAAGAGCCAATGGTCTGATCTGAACTATCTCGAACAGCCAAAACTGTCGAAATCTATTGTAGACTACAACTATTTTGTGAATTTGGTCAGTAAGGCCGGTACAACAGTCGAATTTTTACCGGAATCGGACAAAACAGGCCTCGATTCCCTCTATACACATGATCCGGCGGTGGTGACAAACAGGGGTGTAATTCTCTGTAACATGGGTAAAGACGCCCGTAAAGGAGAATCTGGCGCCGTAGAAGATTACTGCAATCAAAATGGACTCCCCATCCTGGGCAAAATCACCCCACCCGGCACTCTGGAGGGAGGCGATGTTCTCTGGATCGACGAAAAAACCGTGGCAGTAGGAGAAGGTTATCGTACCAACAGTGAAGGAATTCGGCAGTTTCATGAACTGTTAAGCGATGGGGTGGATGAAGTTATCCCAGTTCCCCTGCCACACTGGACGGGGCCAACTGACTGTCTCCACCTTCTTTCCAATGTGAGCCCTGTAGATCATGATCTTTATGTGGTCTACTCTCCTCTGATTACCGTCCCTTTTCGTAACTATTTACTTAAGCGTGGAATTCAACTCATTGAAGTTCCTGAAGAAGAATATTCCACGCTAGGGTGCAACATCCTGGCACTGGCGCCGAGAAAAGTCATTATGGTGGATGGCAATCCAAAAGTGCGGAGTACTCTTGAAAAAGAGGGTGTTGAGGTGTCCGTCTTCGATGGCAGTGAAATCTGCCTGAAAGGCGCCGGCGGCCCTACCTGCCTCACCCGCCCTATTTACAGATCATAGTTACGGATTCAGCCAGGAACTGAAAACGGTTACAGCTCCAAATGCGCCGTAGCCACCTTCTACGGTGGTGACCGTTTCCTGATAGGTGTTCCATCTGAGTGTCACAGCCGCATTTGTGTATTCTGTCAACTTCGGATCATACCCGTAGATATTGAGCAGGTAGGGTGAACCGTAACTATCAGGAATTTTCAGGGATAGTTTCTTTTTCTCTTTCCCGTCATTTATCACCTTTTCATAGACGGCACCACCGCCCTCAAGAAAAAGATACACTTCATACATCCCCGTATCTTCCGTCATAACAAGATCAAAATTGTAGGATTTTTCTGAAAATGAGGAATTTTGGATACCGGGTCTCTGAGGAATTGTTGCTGAAGCAAAGATTGTTGGGAATGATTCCGCCTTAACTGTCAGTGTATAAGTTTCCCCCTCAGCTGGGGTGAAATATGGATTGAAGAAGAGGTTACCCCGTGCAGTGTCTTCCTCGAATTGAAACGAATATGTTGCGGAACTTGCATTATGCATAATTGTGACATCTGCATTTCGTATATCCACAGACATGGTATCGTTAAACTCATCTACTTTAATAGCCTGTTCCACTCGAATGAATGAAGAACCCGATATTCCATCATCACGTAATAGACCAAAAACATTCAACCCTTTCTCAAACTCGGTCTCGATGAGTTCTGTGGGCATGGGACCTGGCTCCCATGGAAGATCGCAGCCAGACCAAAAAGCGACCAGAAGAATCAATACTGCAACCCACGATTTGTCACCACAAAAAGAAAGATATCTATTTTGAGATCTCATCATCAAAACTTAATGCTGTAGCCGGCGCTCACAATCGGCAAGGATAAGATGCCGTAACCGTAGTAGCCGTACTCAGGGATATAAAAATATCCCATGGGATTGCGCCGCAGGAACAGAATGTTCTGTACCGTCCAGGTTAAATAGGAATCAGTGGCTCCAAGATATTCCGATAGCCTGTAACCAAACCCTGCTCTCAGTTTTTTCTTCCATCCAAGTTCCAGAAACATCCTAGTAGGAAAACGGACATTATTTTTTGCAGGAGTAAGGTATTGAAAAAATTCTCCCATTAGGTTGGTTACTGGATCATAGGTGTATTTGCTGACCCATCCCGTCTCAAAAGTTTTGGGGAAACCTGAAGTAAGCTGCAGAGTAGTGCTGGCTGTGATATCCGGAGTCACTTTCAGCATAAGGAGCGATTTGAAAGAGTGGGTCTGATCACCATCGGCTAGATACCAGTCCCCGTTTTGAAAACCAGGGAAACTCCGCTCAGCCACAGAATAGGCGTATGCTACCCAACCGGATAGTCGCCCAACCTCTCCTCTCAACATGGTCTCAACACCTCGGGCCCGCCCCTTCCCCTGTTCCAGCAACGCCTGGTGTGTCAGAATAGCCTGCCGGGTATTCCCAAAATCATAGCGGTAAAGGGTAGGCAGATCTTTCAGGTAGCCAGTAACTGTCAATTCCAAACGGTCTGACACTTTGCTTTCCACACCAACAATAGTGTGCTCCGAAAAGAGGGGTGTCATCCCTTTCAGAGGGTAATAATAGTCGACGGATTGAGGCGTTACTTCCACATCAGCCGTATTCATGGAACTCAGGTACTGTCTGTATTGACCCCATGCTGTTTTCACAGTGATATTACCCAAGCGAAGAGAGGATGAGATCCGGGGTTCCATCCGCCAGCCGATTTCAGGAAAAAATCTCGCGGATCTTATTCCGGCTTTTGCCAGCAGCGGCCCCAATTGAACCTGGTCCTGGATAAAAAATGAAAGTAGCTGAGCACTGTCTCGTGTTTTGACTCCCTCAGTAAATTGAAGACTGGCCCTGTTGGAAAACCGGTAATCGTTACTCTCAAAACCCACCTTAACTGTTTGACTCCAGAAAGTGAAATAAGAGAAGTTGGCTTTAAGGGTGACATCTGAGATGGTATTCTGCATATCCGTTTCGTTCATGAGAGTAACATCGATATTATTGATGGTGTCTTCCACAACCACCCTCAGAAATGTTTGGTTGTCCACATCAAAAGCTGAACCATAGACGTGAGTTTCCAGAACAAGTTTAGGTGTAAGGATAGAGCGGGTCCGGAGACCAAAGGCTCTATTCAGAGCATTTGTACGATTACCCACACTATAATCCCGCAGTTCAGGTATATCATAATAAAAGGCGTACCGCGCCGCGTCAAAATCAATGTAGTCCCGGGCGAAAAAGGCTGATAGTTTAACTCGTGTATCACCAAAATTCCGTTGATAGCTGCCGTTAAAGTCGGCCCAAAGATTACCCATTCCCATAATGACACGGGTCACAATATCGCTGGTGAAGCGTCCTGATAACATGGCGGTACCTTTGCCGGCAGGAAATTCAACGGCCCCAACAAAACCGGAAATGGATGGCCTGAACTCTCCGTGAACTTCGCTCTGGTGTCCTTCCCGGGAGGTTAGATATAAAATAGATGCATTTCTCCCTCCATATTCGGCGTCAAAACCGCCTACAAGCATTTCAATATTCTTGATCATGAGTGGGTTAAAAATGGCGCCGTAACCGAACAGGTGCTGTGGATTATAGATAGTCATGCCGTCCAGCTGGACCAAGTTTTCCGAAGGGTCACTTCCTCTAACGTTATAAAGTGGTGAAAACTCATCACCGATAGTTACGCTGGGGGAATATTTCACCAATTCGAACACATCTTTCCCCAGCTGAGGCACCTCCCGGAGAATCACAGGATCCGCCTGAAAACTGGCAATATCCGTCTCTGTCTTAATGATATTGCCTCGGTTGGCAACCACCTCAATGGCTTCCCCCTCCAGCATTGTGGGTACCAATAGAACCGTTTCAAGAAAGATATTCTTTGCACCCAAGTCGACATTTTCTCTCTTTTCTTCATAGGCGATGTGGGAGAATCTGAGTGTAATATTTCCTTCGGGGATGCCCGTTACCACGAAAAAACCGTTAATATCTGTGGAGGCGCCCAACTCCGTTCCCTCAACAATCACATTGACACCAATAATGGTCTCTCCTGTCTCCACATCGGCTACATAGCCGGAGATAGTTGAAGGGAAAAGGAGACTCGGTGAAAGATATGCAAAATACAACAGTAAGAATCTCTTGAATATTGTGTGGCTGATAATTCGTGATTTAATCATTTTCTAAGGCCGTCTGTATCCTACTGTTAGTATTAACCCCAATTCGAACGTATCCAGTGGGACGCCGCTTCTATTAAGTTTAGAAGATGGCTTATTCAAACTCACCAAGGCAGGGATAAAATTGATTCCGGCCTGGAAACCGGCGCCGAAAAAGATCCCTTTGTGGTAAGGTGGCCGGTATTCCAACACAGGCGATACAGTAGCACCAAGATTTAAAATATTTATCACGTCGAGATATTCAAACTGGGTCTGATCATAACCGTTAAAACCGAATCGTCCTGTAACGGTTGTTCGGAAAAGCGTTTTTTCATTGAAGCGGCGATACCACAGTTTAGTCATCTTCTCTATGGCTACGGTCTGGTAGAACGGCCCCTGGCGAAAGTAAAAAGCAGCAATACCACGCTCATAGTTGTCATACTGATCCATTGGATAGTCAAGGGAAAGTCTGGCCTCAACTCCAAAGCCGTCAGGATAAATGATCATGTCAGCCCAGATCAGGAATTGACGGCGATAAGGGTGGGTAGAAACGGTGATTGCATCTTCAGACATTTCCTTAAGGCCCTGGCCTTGGAGGGTCATCCATCGGGA
>SCKS01000011.1 GCA_004124465.1 Fidelibacterota bacterium | reverse complement strand
AAGAATAATTGTTTTTTAGGTCACTGTTATTAGTCCCAGCGACAAGATTAACCCATTCTCCCACGTAGGAATGTCCCAAAAAACCGTCGTGCTGTTTATTACTCCAGCTCTGGAAAATGGTTTCAGCAACTTCTCCCCCAACCTTGCAACCGGGACCCATGGCTGTTTCTCCGAAAATCTTTGCTCCCGCTTTAATGAGAGAACCATTTCCTATATAAAGAGGCCCTTCCAGGTAAGCACCGGGTTGAACGGTCACTTTTTCGCTAATGATAACCGGTCCCGATTCACCATCCAGAATGGCCCCTGCCTTCACTCTGGCACCCTCGGCCACATAGATGTTATCTTGATTCAGTAGATGGGTGCCATCATCAATATCACCTTTCACTTCTCCCATGGGAAAGTGGGCAGCATCCGCCTTAATAGCATGACCGTTTTCATTGATACAGTCCCAAAGGTAAATGATTGATTTAAGATCATTTTTCTCTTCCCCGGTATCTTCAGGGCAAGATGTATTTAGAGGACCTCCTGCCTCCAGCCACTTTTGACCCATTTCGGAGGAGAAATGTGCTCCAACAAAAGCACTGTCTGATGTGAATATTCCCTCTTTCGATTCCAGAAGATTCAGGGACGGTTCAGTCCAAAAGACAGTACTGTTAAGCCAGAGGCCGTCTTCCACAGTCTCAGGATTCACCGTCAAGCCAAATCGTTCTTTGGTAACTGCTTCCTGTTCCACCCTAACAAAGAGGGAGATGGAATCATCAGGACGAAGCCTATTCAAGCGCTCCAGGAATGTGAAAGCACCGCAGCGAAGATCAAACAAGGGCCGTGTCAGGGCAATAGGGGCAAGCTTCTCAGCCGAAGCCCGGGTTTCATAAAGATAGATATTCATAAGTTCAGCAACTTTTGTACTGCCAGATAACTTCGTTCAAGAAATTCACTTTTCGAATTGTCAATCTCCACATTGAAAAAATGTTCCGAAAATTTGTTAGCAAAACCAATACGCATGGGTGCTTTAGACATAAGTGCCAGATAAGCTGACGAAAGATTAAACACCGGATGCATGTCCACAACGGCATCGTAGGGATGGTCCAAAATGCGGTCAAGCATAGCCTGACACGGCAATCGGAACCAGTTCAATTCATCTTCTTCATACACCTTCACACTTTCCGGAAGTGAATCTTGAAAGGTGTGGTAGAGTGATTTATCCATAAGAAAGTCTATTTCTGTGTGGCCGCTCTGGTAGATGGATTTCAGGAAGTAACGGGCGATCCTGGAGTTCTCACGACCTTCAGGTAGGATAATGAGTGCAGAGCGAACCCCTGAGCCTCCCTTTCGGATAGCACCAGTGAAATCCGGTTTCTCCAATTTTCGTGTCAGCCGAAACCAAGCGACGGTTCCGCGCGTTTTCCATTGCTCCAGTGGGCGGCGCATGCGGCGCAATATAGGACATTTGCTGAAAAAAGAAACTTTTTAGTTACTGACAATTTTTCAGCAGAACTCTGTATCTTTACAGGCTAAAAATGCACAGTTGTACAAACACAAGATGCCTGTAGGAAAGAAAATATTCTGGAGCGGACTCGGCTGGGTACTGGCAGGTCCTATCGGCGCGCTGGTGGGATTTTCGCTGGCGTCCTTTTCGGAACAGCCACCGGAAGGTTCACCCTACAGAACACACTATGGCCCGAGAAAAAGTCCCAAAGATTATCCCCACACCCGTCCCGGCGATTTTGCTGTCTCCTTGCTTGTTCTTCTGGGCCAAGTCATGAAAGCAGATGAGAAACTTTTGAAATCGGAACTGGTATTTGTTAAACAGTTCCTTACAAAACATTTTGGACAGGAAAATGCAAGAGATCTCATGATACTCTTCAAAGACATTTTGAAACAGGACTACCCACTCCCTTCCATCTGCCGTCAGATCAAGAAAGAGATGGATCATGCGGCCCGGCTGGAACTGATACACGGGCTGTTTGGGCTCGCTCATGCTGATGGTGAGCTCCATTCGTTAGAAGATAATGTGATCAGGAAGATCTGCAATTATATTGGTGTTTCTCCTTCTGATTTCGAATCCATGAAAGCCATGTTCGTTGGTCAGACCGCTGGCGCTTATACCATACTTGAGATGGATTCCTCCGCTTCCGATACCGAAGTAAAGCGGGCTTACAGAAAAATGGCCACCAAGTATCACCCCGACAAGGTGGCACATCTGGGAGAAGAGTTCGGGCAGCTGGCGGAAGAAAAATTCAAAGCTGTGAACGACGCCTATGAAAAAATTAAAAGCGAGAGAAATCTGAATTAGCCGTGTCCTCTGAAAAGGCTGGACAGTACCCTTTCACCCGCGGAATCTACCCCAACATGTACCGTGATCGGCCCTGGACCATGCGCCAGTATGCCGGCTTCACCTCTGCCGAGAAATCCAACAAACGTTACCGTTATCTCCTGGCTCAGGGCGTCACGGGTCTATCGGTGGCCTTTGATCTTCCGACTCAGATGGGGTACGATTCAGATCACGCAATGGCCCATGGAGAGGTAGGTCGTGTTGGAGTTCCCATCGCCACTGTGGAAGATATGGATACCCTTCTGAAGGATATCCCTCTCGGCGAAGTTTCCACATCTATGACCATCAACGCCACGGCTGCCATTCTGTTGGCTTTTTATACAATGGTAGCAGAGAATAAAGGCGTGAACGCCAACAGTTTACGGGGAACAGTGCAAAACGATATCCTTAAGGAGTATATTTCCCGGGGAACCCACATTTTTCCTCCTGAGCAGAGCCTCAGAATCGTCACCGATATTTTCGAATATTGTCACCACCAGATGCCGAAATGGAATACTATTTCCATTTCCGGCTACCATATTCGTGAAGCCGGGGCTACCGCAGCCCAAGAGTTGGCTTTTACCTTTTCAAACGGCATTGCCTACGTCCAGGCGGCCACTGACCGAGGCTTGGATGTGGATGACTTTGCCCCTCGTATCTCATTTTTCTTTAACGCTCAGATGGACTTTTTCGAGGAGATAGCAAAGTTCAGAGCAGCACGACGCATCTGGGCAAAAATCATGAAAAAGAGATTCAAGGCCAAGGATGAAAAATCTTTGATGTGTCGGTTTCACGTTCAGACAGCTGGATCTTCACTTGCCGCACAACAAATTGACAACAACGTTGTACGGACAGCCTTTGAAGCCCTTTCGGCGGTACTTGGTGGTACCCAATCACTTCATACCAACGCCCGGGACGAAGCGCTGTCGCTCCCCACGGAAGCATCCGCACAGCTGGCACTGCGGACACAGCAGGTTATCGCTCATGAAACAGGTATCACAAATGCCTTGGATCCAGTGGGGGGATCATGGTACGTGGAAAAAATTACAGACCTTCTCGAAGAAGAAGCCTTTGAAATGATAAAGAAAATTGATGACCTGGGTGGCTCTGTCTCTGCTATCAAGAGCGGTTACATCCAAGACGAGATTGCTCGAAGTGCCTATGAACACCAGAAAAAGGTAGACTCCGGAGAGCAAGTAGTTGTCGGTTTAAACAGGTATAAACGCGGTGAACCGGAGCAAATTGATCTTCAGGAAATCGACCAGGCAGCCGTCACCCAGCAATTGGAGCGGCTGGCCCGGTTTAAAGAAAACAGGGATGACAGTAATGCGGAGAAGTCATTATCTGAAATGCAAAAGGCGGCAGAAAGCAATAACAACCTGATGCCGTTTATTATTGATTGTGCAAAGAACAACTGTACGCTGGGAGAAATTTCCCACACACTGAAAGAAGTGTTTGGAGAGTATAAACCTGCCTAGCTGGCAGACCTGACCAGAAATCGGTTGACTAGTATTAATTCAAAGTAATATCTTCTACGGGTGTCTCATGAAATGGGATACTTAATGCTCGTGGGAACTGAAATTAAATAATAGCGTAGATAATATTGAACAGTTACCATATTATATTGGAGAGTAAACAAATGAAAAATTGGAAATTAATAATTAGCACGTTTGCAGTTTTGATGCTTGTCGTCTCTTGCGGAAAACAGACTGCCCCATCGATCTCACCGGAAGACACCAAGGCGCTCGCCTCAGCTAAAGAGTCTGAAGACCGCATGGGTCTGGAGCAGAATGATGTTGGAATCAACATCTCCGATGAAGCCGAAACAGAAAGCGGCCCATCTGTGGATCTTACAATACCTGAACCTGAAGTTGTTATGGAAGCACCTGCAATGAGTAGTGACATTGCGCTCACTGATTGGGATACATATATGATCGTTCCAGGTGATTTTCTTATCAAGATTGCCAATCAACAGTACGGAAGCTTTCGCAGATGGCGTGAGATTTACTCCTGGAACAGAGAAGATATCGGTGACAACCCAAATCTTATCTATCCCTACCACTATCTTACTTTGAAGCGAGAAAATATGGTTGAAGAGTTCAAACCCGGTTTTTCCGAATACGAAGTGAGCTCAGGTGAAACACTTTGGGACATCGCTGGTAAACTCTACGGCGACCCCGTGGCTTGGATTATTCTCTATCTGGACAACGCCGACCGGCTAAACGGAAACAGCAATTTCCTCGACCCCGGAATGAGGCTGCAGATCAGAGACAGGATTGATCCCAAGGCCTGAGCAGCAACAGACGATTTGATTGTTAAAAAGCCGCTGGTTAACCAGCGGCTTTTTTGTTTAAGTTCATATTCAAGCAATGCTGTTTTCTCAACTCGTTATAGCAAACCTCCAGACAAAATTTCTTGGTCGTGAGATTGAATACTATCAACGGCTGGGATCAACCAATGTGGAAGCGTTTGAACTCATCGACAAAGGTGGGATTGCAGACGGGACAATGGTTATCACAGATCATCAGTTTGAGGGAAAAGGTCGACAGAGGCGATCGTGGTTTGCTTCACCGGGAAAAGCGGTCACCTTTTCTGTTATTCTCCGGCCTGAAATCTCAACACAACAGAATGGGCTTCTTTCCCTTGCCGCAGGTGTGGCCGTTGCCGAAGCAGTGGCAAAATTTGGGCTGACACCCGCCTTGAAATGGCCCAATGACATCCGAATTTCAGGTAAAAAGTGTGGGGGTGCTCTGGTGGAGACTAAGGTTAAAAGAGACTCTGTGGAATATGCAGTGGTTGGAATAGGATTGAACGTCAATGAAAGTTTGAATGAACTTCCTGAAGAACTACGCAACACTGCCACAACACTTTCCGCCGAAAAAGGGTCGCCCCTTCAGCGAGAACTGGTAGTGGCGTGGATCCTAAATGCTCTTGAGCGGTGGATTGATGCAGTGAAAAGTGGAAAATCCGTTTCGCTCAGGTCAACATGGCTGGAAAAGTGTGACCATCTCAACAAGACCGTCGCATTCACTAATAATGGTGAAAACAGGAGCGGCACATTCTCGGGTGTTGGTGAGAACGGAGCCGCTTTGATCAAAACTTCTGATGATGAGATATCACTTACAGGCGAAGAAATCTCTATAAACGTTTAATCTTAATCAAAAGCCGAATGGCCGGTAATCTTCTCACCCAAGATGAGGGTGTGCATCTCGTGGGTCCCCTCATATGTATAGACCGTCTCGAGGTTTGCCATGTGGCGGATAGGAGAGTAATCGTCAATGATACCGTTTGCGCCTAGTATCTCACGGGAAGTCCGAGCGATATCTCGAGCCATGGCTACATTGGCCCGCTTCGCCATTGAGACCTGACTGAAATCCATGGTACCCTCATCCTTCATGCGGCCGAGGCGGAGGACCAGCAGTTGTGCTTCTGTGATGTTGGTGAGCATTTCCACCAGTTTCACCTGGGTTATTTGATAACCCGCAATGGGCCGAGAAAACTGTTTGCGCTGCAGGCTGTAATCCAAGGCCGTTTCATAACAGTCCACAGCAGCACCAATAACACCCCAGGCAATGCCATAGCGGGCCTGGGTGAGACAGGACAGCGGTCCTTTCAACCCTTCTATATTCGGCAGGCGTGCTGAATCGGGGACACGAACATTCTCCAACACAAGCTCGGAAGTAATGGAAGCCCTTAGGCTCAGCTTTCCGTGCTGTTCCGGAGCAGAAAATCCTTTTGCTTCCTTCTCAACAAGAAAGCCGCGAATGATGCCATCATCGTCCTTGGCCCACACCAGTGCCACATCAGCAATGGTGCCGTTAGTAATCCACATTTTGGAACCGTTGATAACCCAGTCATCTCCATCCCTGGAGGCACGAGTCACCATGCCGCCTGGATTGGAACCGAAGTTAGACTCTGTCAGACCGAAACAACCGATGGCCTCACCACTACCCAGTCTGGGAAGCCAGTTGGATTTTTGTTCATCAGAACCGTAGGCGTGGATGGGATACATGACAAGGGCACCTTGAACAGAGGCGGAAGAGCGAAGCCCCGAATCGCCCCGTTCCAATTCGTGCATAATGAGGCCATAAGCCACACTGCTGACACCAGCACCTCCAGATTCTTCAGGAAGACTTGACCCAAGGAAACCAAGTTCCCCCAGTTTGGTCATCAGTTCAACGGGAAAGGTACCGGCGTGATAGTGTTCTTTGATAACCGGCAAAAACTCGTTCTTGACAAACTCATAGGCTGTCTTTTGAACCAGAAGTTCTTCTTCGGTAAATTGACTGGAGATATCGTAAAAATCCGGGCCTATATATTTCATGGATGATTCCCTTTATTATGGGTGGAAATTACAATTATATCTGTATTGCTTCCATATACTGGTGTAACTTTTTTTAATAGATTTAAAGGAGTAATGACTTGAATAGTGAGCGGAGAGAAATGGTGGATGGTGCGGCGGCCATCGCCCGGGGAGCCCTGGATGTGGGTTGCAACTTTTTTGCCGGATACCCCATCACTCCCGCATCAGGAATTTTAACCCATATGCTACGGGAACTCCCCAAGATCGGCGGTACAGGCATCCAAGGGGAAGATGAAATTTCCTCCATTGGACATTGCATTGGTGCGGCCACCGCAGGAGCTACAGCTTTCACTGCTTCCAGCGGCCCGGGTCTCTCCCTCTATTCTGAAAATATTGGACTGGCCATCATGATGGAAGTGCCTCTGGTTATCACCATTTCCCAAAGACTGGGTCCTTCAACCGGCGCAGCCACAGCCGCGGCCCAGGGCGATATCCAGTTCATGCGCTGGTGCAATTCCGGAGGTTATCCGGTTATTGTCCTTTCGCCAACAAATATCCCCGAATCGTATCATTTAACCAAAAGAGCGTTCAAGCTTGCCAAGCGCTTTCGAAATCCCGTTTTTATCGCTACTGACAAGGAAACGGTTATGACCACTGAATCGGTGGCTGTCAGTGAAATGACCGAAACACCGGACTGGCCTGAAGTCCCCGATGAACCAGTGGGCGAATTGTTGGACCCTTATCGAGTGAACGGCAAGATCCATCATTATACCGGTTCCAGCCATACGGAAGAAGGACACATCACAAAAGATCCGAGCATTATCGCTGATCTCAATGAAAGGCTAAGACAAAAAATTGAAAGCCGGGTGGATGAACTCTCTCTAATTAAATCTGATTTAGAAGATGGTGCCGAAACGTTGATCTTGAGTTATGGCATTTCGGCCCGGTCTATGGAAGCAGCCGTGAATCAGCTACGTGCCAAAGGTGAAAAGGTTTCTGCTTTAACAGTCTATTCCCTCTGGCCCATTCCGGAAAAGAAAATTTTGGAATACCTGAAAGATGTAAAGCGGATCATTATCCCTGAGATGAACCACGGCCAGTACCGGCAAGAAATAGAACGACTGACCAATGGCACCATTGAATTGGTGGGTGTGAACCGGGTGGATACCTTCCTCATTACACCGGAAGAAATCGTGGAGGCTTATCATGGCTGAAATGGGCCTTGATACCTACATCGCCGAAGAAAATTTACCCTACGAATTCTGTCCTGGGTGCAGCCACGGAAAAGTGTTGGGCGCCGTAAGCGACAGCCTGAAACAGCAGGGACTGGATCCCACGGAAGTAGTAATTGTGACCGATATTGGTTGTGTGGGACTTTCGGATAAATATTTTGTGACTCACGCTTTCCACGGACTCCACGGCCGGGCCATTACCTATGCCTCCGGGATCAAGATGCAGAATCCGGACTTGAAAGTGGTGGTGCTTATCGGAGACGGTGGTTGTGGTATCGGAGGACACCATTTACTCAATGCTGCCCGATCCAATACCGATGTTACCGTGCTGGTGTTCAACAACTTCAATTTCGGAATGACTGGCGGTCAGCATTCGGCAACCACCCCACTGGACAGTATCACTCCTACCACTTCTTTCGGCAGCACTGATGCACCCATGGATATTGCTGGAACGGCTAAAGTCAATGGCGGCGGTTTTGTCGCCCGTGCTACTGCGTTCGATAAAAACCTTCCAGAAATGATTAATAAGGCCATGAATCATGACGGATTTGCGCTTATTGATATTTGGGAGCTTTGCACTGCCTATTATGTAGTTCGAAATGATTTTGGTCGCAAAGAAATGATGAATTATATGGATAGCATGAATATGGAATCAGGTCTTTTACAGGAAACAGATCGTTCCAGCTTTCAGACCAATTATAAAAATGTCCAGGAACAAGCAAGCAAACAAAAACCGATGGGTGGTTTGATATTAGAAACAAAATTCAGTTCCAATCTGGATAAACCAATACGCATTGTGTTGGCCGGTGCAGCAGGGCAGAAAGTTGTGTCAGCCGGTAACTTGTTGGCCTCAGCTGCAACCCTTTCCGGGTTATGGACCAGCCGCAGGGCGGATTTCCCTATTACTATCCAGACAGGATTTTCCGTAGCAGAAGTCGTTATAAGTCCCGAGCCGGTGCTTTATTCAGGAGTAATCAAACCAGATGTGGCAGCCTTGGTGGCGCCGGAAGGCAGAGACAAAATTGCGAGATTAACCAAGGCTATGGATAAAACGGGTTTAATTTATTTTTCTGAGGGACTGGGCAATGTGGATTCTAAAGCCAAACAATTACCCTTATTGTTCCCTGAAAGTGCTCAGAAAGAAGTTCGCAAAAATATTTCAGCCCTCACGGCAGGTTATCTTACACAAGAACTTAGGTTATTTCCTTTCGAAGCCTTGCAAGAAGCGGTACGGTTGATCCAAAAGCCAAAAATCGCAGAAATCAACCTAGGTGTTTTAGCTCATTTCAAATCGTAATTCAAGAGCTGTAAAAGGTATTAACTAAAGAGTGCTTGTGAGATCAGTAATGGTCAAACCACTTTTCATCCAAAGGAGGCCACTCATCAAACTCCCCTTGATCTGCACGGTCTTTCCAGTTTCGTTTCCCACTCCAGCTGTCGATAGCAATAGCGTAGACCGAAGTTTGTTTAAGCTCATTGTCAGTGATGGGCCTGTAATCTTTCCCTGATTCCATTTCTCCAAAATATTTATTTAAAAGTCCTTGAAGATATTCACGTTTTGCATCAAAATCTTCAACTACTCGAATTTTTCCAAAGGCGACCACGCTCTCGTACTGCATACTTTTTTCCAGTGGTATGTTAGAAGGAAGCAGTCTTCCGGACCGAAACGTTTCGAAACAGGCTTCAGCATGCATTTCACTGTTGGCCCTTACACGACCAACTGCATTGGAATGAAAGTATATCTCATGCCTATGAGAATTATACCAGAATGTTGTCGGATTGATGAAAGGCTGATTATCCCATCGAGTAGCAATATGGCCGATCTGGACTTCATTGAGAAAATTAATGATCCAGTTGTCATCCATCACATTGTTTGGGCGGCGTTGTTTATTAATAGGCGTTTCCGATGGGTCATATTTCTTCAGTTTTGTCTTTTTCATATATCTTCTATTTTCTGCGACTATTTTTTCATCTTAGTCAGCTTTTCCCTAAACTCTTTCAATTCCCGCACATTCCCCAATTCAATTTCACCGGAATCCCATTTTAGTTGAAAATCAGACTCGACATCGGAACCGCCCTGTTTTTGATAGAGTTCGTATAGCTCACCATCCTTTCTCGGTTTATTATTGTGTAGTGTTGCCGTTATCTGGTAAGCCACATCCTCCACAATATCATCAATGACTCGTTCAGGAAGTCGGGTCTCAAGCAGGTTCTGTTCGGCCCGCGAAAAACGCATGCCATCCACAACGTAATCCTGGTAAGCCTCCCAAGCGAATGGGGCCACCTTCTTCACCGATTCCGCCATAGCATCGGAATAGACACGGATCTCATACTGTGCGTGAAGGTCAGATCGAAGTCCGATGAAATGGAGCAAGTTGTGAAGATCATTTTTCCAGTACCATTCAGTATAGAGGTTCACTGGGAGAATCGCGCGAATCAGTTCCTTTGCCAGTCCTGCATCATTCAACTCCTGGTACATTTCAAAACTTCGTTCAGAGATTTCCCTAAAATATTTCATGACTTTATCGGTCAGTTTTTTAGGCACCTTTCCCGCTCGTCCCTGCTTGTTGAGGGCACTCTGAAACTGAATATGTTCCGGATCAGGATAGTAGAATTCATCCCTCGCTTCCGAATAACGGAGGGAATATTCATTAATGTTGGCAGTCCTGTGGCGTACCCACTGCCGTGCCACAAAGATGGGCATCTTGGCATGAAACTTAAACTCCACCATTTCGAAAGGGGTGGTGTGGCGGTGGCGCATAAGGTAACGGATCAAACCCCTGTCCTGGGACACTTTGCTGGTACCCTTACCGTAACTTACTCGTGCAGCCTGAACGATGGCCTCATCTCCACCCATGGAATCAACCAACCGGACAAAACCCTTATCCAGACAGGGAATAGCACCTTCAGGCATATTGTGTTTTTCAGGCACTCATACTCTCCGAACGAGTTAGTACATCAAATGTATTATCCACAGCCTGCGGATTACCTGCCACCAATCCCGGTGTAATAAGTGTATTCTCGTTGTTATAGGTCACCTCAGCGCCGTTTAGATCGATCATTTTGCCACCGGCTTCATTGACAATACAGTGTCCGGCACAAATGTCCCATTCATTCTTGGGTCGAAGGGTGGCGAAAATATCAGCCTTACCTGCACCTGCTAGCCCGAGTTTATAAGCGACGCTACCCACACCTTTCAACTTTTTAAATTCATCTTTATAAGGTAACCAAAGGCCATCTCGAGTCTCAGTCCTGCTGTTTAAAATCACCATCTCAGAGGGATCTGTTTTGGTGGAACAGGCGACCCTTTCACCGTTCAGATTTGCTCCTTCACCCTTTACCGCACTGAACAGTTCCTCTTTCACAGGATTGTAGAGAATACCCAAAACAGGTACCTTGTTCTCCACCAGTGCAATGCTCACAACCCACATGGGCACTTTTTCAATGTACTCTTTGGTCCCGTCCAAAGGATCAACGATCCAGACCCGATCTTTCAACAATCGCTCGGGAGAATCCTTCGTCTCTTCCGAGAACCAGCCGTATCGGGGAAACTCTGACGTCAGTACTGTTTTGAGATATTCATCTGATGCTCGGTCAGCGTCGGTAACAGGATTCAACCCAGAGTACATGGGAGACGTACCTTTATCGTCTATTTTGTAATCGGTGGTGTAAATATTAAGAAGGATTTTGCCCACTTCCAGAGCTGCGTGTTTGGCTACTTCATGCTCATGTTTCATCACCCAAACTTAGAAAACAGTTCTATGAAAGGTGAGTCAAATCTGACTCAATAATGATGATTTACAGAGAAGTACCTTGATTCAGGATGTGAAAAGTACCATCCACAGACCGAGGCAGCAGGATACATGGCCCGAGTTTCCGTGAGGGATATGCCAGCATTAGCCTCTACATCCAGCAATTTCCAGATCTTGTCTTTTTCGGTGTGGTCGGGACAGGCAGAATATCCCGGCGCGGGACGAATCCCTCTGTATTCCTCTTTGATCAGTTCCTCATTGGCCAGTTTTTCATTCTCATCATATCCCCAGAATTCTTTCCGGACTCTTTCGTGCATCCGCTCGGCAAGTGCTTCCACCAGCCGATCAGCAAGAACCTTTATCATGATGGCGCTGTAGTCATCATTTTCTGACTCAAACTTCCTGGCCGATTCCTCTACTCCGTGGCCGGTCGTTAAGGCAAAAAGACCCAGCCAGTCACCGTTTGGGGAAATAAAGTCCGCCAGACTGTAGTTCGTTTCATTCGATCCCTTGTCCACCCGCTGCCTCGGAAAGTGGAATTCAGTACCATCAACGGTAATAGTCTCATCTTCCGCTGTTGCCGGAAAAAACCCAATGACCGCCTTAGCACCAATAAGTTTTTGCGATACAATTCTGTCCAGCATATTCTGGCCATCCTGAAAGAGTTTTCTTGCTTCTTTGCCATATTTGGAATTTTTTAGTATAGCCGGATATTTCCCTTTCATTTCCCAGGCGTGAAAGAATGGGGACCAGTCAATGTAATCCACCAGTTCATCCAGTGGATAATCTTCAAACAGCTTCATCCCCTGGAGCTTGGGACTCGGAACTTGATATCCCTCCCAGTCGGTGGAAAACTTCCGCTTTCTTGCTTCTTCAATTGACAACTTTCTCACTCTCTTACTATCCCCACGTTGGACCCTAATACCATCATATTCCTGGCGTCGCTCAGAAACAAAGGCGTCTCGTTCATTGTCATTCATGAGTTTGCTCACCACTCCCACAGCCCGGGACGCGTCTATCACATGAACGGTGGGACCGGAATAGTTCTCCTCGATTTTCACAGCAGTATGTGTTTTGGAAGTTGTGGCGCCGCCGATAAGAAGCGGTACATCAAACTCCAATCTCTCCATCTCTTTCGCTACGTGAACCATCTCATCCAGGCTCGGGGTGATGAGTCCTGAAAGACCAATGATGTCGGCCCCTTCATCTCTTGCACTGTTGAGTATCTTGTCCGAAGGGACCATAACCCCCAGGTCAATAACATCATAGCCGTTACAGCCCAGCACTACGCCCACAATATTTTTCCCGATATCATGAACATCACCTTTCACCGTGGCCATAATAATCTTGCCGTTGGATTTCCCCGTTAATCCCAGTTCATCCTTTTCCTTTTCGATGAAAGGCACCAGATGAGCTACGGCTTTTTTCATGACCCGGGCCGATTTCACCACCTGAGGCAAGAACATCTTGCCGGCGCCGAAGAGGTCCCCAACCACATTCATACCATCCATGAGGGGGCCTTCGATGACCTCAATCGCCCGGTCGTATTTTTTTCGTGCTTCTTCCGTATCTTCCACCACAAAATCCATAATCCCTTCCACCAAGGCATGACATATCCGCTGTTCAACTGTTTGGTCCCGCCAGGAAAGGTCCTTCTCCTCAGACCGCTTTACCCCCCGATATTCTTCTGCAATTTCCACCAACCGCTCAGTAGCATCCTCTCGGCGATTAAACAGCACATCCTCCACCCGTGTTTTTAACTCAGGATCGATATCATCATAAACCGTTAGCTGACCGGCGTTGACGATACCCATGTCCATCCCTGCCTGGATCGCGTGGTAAAGAAAGGCCGAATGCATGGCTTCCCGCACACCATCGTTACCACGGAAGGAAAAGGAAATATTCGACACGCCGCCGCTGATGTGGATACCGGGTAAGGCCTCCTTAAGGGTTTTGGCTGCTTCAATGTAGGCATTGGCGTATTCATTATGCTCTTCAATCCCTGTGGCCACGGCAAAAATATTCGGATCAAAAATGATGTCTTCCGGCGGAAACCCAACTTCCTCAGTTAAAATATCATAAGCCCGACTACAAATTTCGATTTTGCGCTCGTAGGAATCGGCCTGCCCTGATTCATCAAAGGCCATGACTATGACGGCGGCGCCGTACTTTTTGATCACCCCGGCCTGGCGTTTGAATTCATCTTCCCCTTCCTTCATGGAAATGGAATTCACAATTCCTTTCCCTTGCAAATTCTTGAGGCCTGTCTCCAGCACCGACCACTTGGATGAGTCTACCATGACCGGTACTTTAGCAATATCCGGTTCTGCAGCAATTAACCGTAAAAAGGTTCCCATGGCGGCTTCAGAATCAAGAAGCCCTTCATCCATATTCACATCAATGACCTGGGCACCGTTTTCAATCTGCTGACGGGCTACAGACAGGGCTTCTTCATAATTATCTTCCTCAATGAGGCGGCGAAACCGGGCCGACCCAGTAACATTGGTCCGCTCCCCAACATTGATGAAATTGCTTTCCGGCCGAATGGTCACAGGTTCCAAGCCACTCAATTTCGTTAGGGGGGCAATATCCGGGATAATCCGTGGCTGTATATCTTCTACAGCATTCGCAATTGCTTTGATATGATCCGGGGTGGTGCCGCAACATCCACCCACCAAATTCACCAAACCACTGTCGGAAAATTCCTTAATGATTTTGGCCATGGCTTCCGGGGATTGGTCATATTCACCAAATTCGTTGGGCAATCCGGCATTGGGATAAACAGAGACGAGTGTGTCAGCAACCGTGGAAAGGGCATCGAGAAAGGGTCGGATCTGTTCAGCGCCCAATGCGCAGTTGAGCCCTACACAGAATAGATCCACATGACGTATGGAGTGCCAAAATGCCTCTACAGTTTGACCCGAAAGTGTCCGGCCACTGGCATCGGTGATGGTACCGGAGACTATGATTGGGACTTCCTCTCCCCTCTCTTCCAGCAAACTTTGAATTGCGAACAGAGCCGCCTTACAGTTGAGTGTATCGAAAACAGTCTCCACAAGCAGAATGTCCACACCTCCGTCAAGCAGTCCTCTCGCCTGTTCGCCGTAGGCAGCCGCCAGTTCATCAAATGAGACATTCCTGAATCCCGGATCATTCACATCGGGGGATAGAGATGCTGTCCTGTTCGTGGGACCCAAGGCACCACAGACGAACCGAGGGTCATGAGAGAATTTGTCAGCCGACTTACGGGCGATTTTTGCTGATTCCAGATTTATTTCATAAACCAGATCCTCTGTTCCGTAATCAGATTGACTGATGGCGTTGGCGTTGAAGGTGTTGGTCTCAATGAGGTCGGCCCCGGCCTCTAGGTAGGCAGTGTGTATAGCCTCCACCACATCAGCGCGTGTAAGGCTTAACAGATCGTTATTTCCTTTCAAATCAGAAGGGTGATCTTTGAACCGGTCACCACGGAAATCGGCCTCTTCCAGCTGATAAGCCTGGAGCATGGTCCCCATTGCACCATCAATGAGAAGAATCCGTTCTTCCGCTATTTCCTGTAACGTTTTCATAATAAAAAAGCCCCGGTGCTTCTCGGGGCTCTCGACCTTTTTAGCACCTTTCATTTAATGTCGCGGCAATAGGGCGCAAATCACGACTGGGGAAGTTTACACCACTTATCAATCGAACGAAACAATTTTAATTAACAGATAAAATACTTTGGATAGGCCCATTTTAGGCTTAGTTTTACCGTTCGAGGGAGACTTAGGAAGGTCCCCGACGATTTTTTGACATAAGTGTTTTCGATCTTGCCAGTAAGGCATCGATTTCCTGAAAAAAGAGTTCTTTTTTCCCTTCCTTTAATTCCTCCCTCAACGCCCGCTGGTGCGGGCAGTAAAGAAAAAGTGAAGTACAACGAGGCAGCCGCTTGCGGAATCGGCACATACACTCTTGGTACGTTCACGGTAAACGACTGACAGGGAAAGGCCGGGCATACCCGGTTCCAGTCAGTATATAAGCATAAAGGGAGTACCTGATGCGAAAAGAAATATTTGTCAGTGAAACGGCAACTGAAAGACGCATTGCCGTCCAAGAGAATAGTAATCTGGTTGAGTTCTATGTGGAAAAACCGGGTGAAATGGGCATGGTCGGTAATATCTACAAAGGTAAGGTAGAAAACATTTTACCAGGAATGCAGGCAGCTTTTGTAGACATTGGATATGATATTAACGCTTTCCTACCCTTCTCAGAGATAAAAAATCCGGAATACCTGAAAGAGGCTTCTACCTCTGAGGAAGAAGACGACAATAGTAAGAGAAACGGAAAATCGTCAACCTTGAAAGAAATTGATGTGGAGCTTGAGAAAGATCAGGAGATTCTTGTTCAGGTTATTAAGGAGCCTTTTTCAGGAAAGGGACCTCGTGTTACTACAAATCTTTCCATACCAGGACATCTCGTTGTCCTTGTTCCTAATGCCAATTTTATCGGTATCTCCAAAAAAATCTGGGACAAGTACGAAAAAAGACGCATTAGAAAATTTATTCGGGAATTCTTGCCTGATGATGTCGGTATTATTGTTCGGACCGAAGCTGAAGGAAAAAGCGATACAATTGTAAAGAAAGATTTTAAAATCCTTCTCAAACAGTGGCGGTCTTTGGCCAAGAAAGCAGACAACTCGGATGCTCCAACCAATATCTTTGAGGATATGGAAACAATTTCAACAGTTATTCGGAACATTCTTGGAGATGATGTAAGCAAGTTCACAATAGACTCCAGGAAATTGCACCGCCAAACACACAACTATATGCAGAATGTGGCACCAGATATGATTTCCCGTCTGGAATTATATCGCGGCAAAACTCCCCTGTTCACGCATAATAAAATTGACGATCAGATAGCAAAATCCATGAGACGTCATGTCTGGTTGAAAAGTGGTGCTTACATCATTATCGAACATACCGAAGCAATGGTTGTTATCGATGTAAACAGCGGTCGATTTGTAGGAAAAGGCAAACACGAAGCCAACTCTTTCAAAATCAATATTGAGGCAGCAAAAGCCGTAGCGCAGCAGTTGCGGCTCCGGGATATTGGTGGGTTGATCGTTATCGATTTCATCGATATGCAGGAAGAGGCTAACAAGAAGAAAGTTTACAACGAACTGAGGAAAGAATTGAGAAAAGATCGGGCAAAGGTGGCAGTCTCTCCCATAAGCGAATTTGGTCTGCTTGAAATGACAAGACAGCGCATACGCCTTTCTCTTAGAGATTCACTCAGTGAAAACTGCCCCACCTGTAATGGAAGCGGCCGGGTATTATCAAAGGATTCGGTCATCAGTGAGATTGACAGCTGGATCAGGAATTTCAAGCAGAAGAAAAAAGACCTTCGCCTTACGCTCAAACTACACCCTGACATGGCAAAGTATCTGGAAGAATCTAAAAAAAGTGTCATGCGCAAATTCATGTGGAAGAATTTTGTTCACATTAATGTAGATACGGATGAGACGCTAGGCCCCAGTGAATTCCGCTTCTTCTCAAGAAAAAATGGGGCGGAATTGAAACTGGAAGTATAACTTGACTCGTCTGGAGGGTGCGGAATAACTTTCTAGGCTGAAAAACGTGAGTAATAGCCATGTATGTTATCGTAAATATATCAGGTAAACAGTTCCGGGCTGAGAAAGGCCAGGAATTAAAGGTGCCTCATCAAAAAGAAGAGACCGGAAAAAAAGTCTCTTTTGACCATGTGTTGCTGATCGACAACGGCAAGGGGATCAGTTTGGGAAAACCGACCGTCTCCGGATCAAAAGTGGAAGCGACTATTCTGGAGCACGGCCGGGATAAAAAAGTTCCCGTCTTCAAGAAGAAACGCCGAAAGGGATACAAAGTAAAAAATACCCACCGCCAGGAATTCACACTAATTCGGGTGGACGATATCAAAATCAAAACCTCAAAGAAAAAAACTGCTAAAAAGAAAACTGAAAACGAGGTAAAAGGAGACTAGCAATGGCCCACAAAAAAGGGATGGGAAGCACTAAGAATGGCCGGGACAGTGAGTCCAAACGGCTCGGTGTGAAGGCGTCTGACGGACAGTTTGTGAAAGCCGGTTCAATCATTGTCCGGCAACGCGGCACCAAAATTCACCCCGGTGCCAATGTTGGTATCGGTAGCGACGACACCCTGTTTGCGAAAGCTGATGGCACTGTAAAATTCTCCCGCAGAGGATATAACCGTAAGGTTGCCAACGTCCTGAATTAACCCGGAATAGTGCCCAAGAAAAAAATTGCTCTTGTAGGTGGCGGCCAGATCGGCGGCGTTCTTGCGCTGATCTGTGCCCAGAAAGAGCTGGGCGACGTAGTGATTGTTGACATCCCTGAAGTTGAGGGGATAGTGCAAGGAAAAGCGTTAGACATCATGGAGGCCCGCCCTCATGACGGTTATGATGCTGACCTATCTGGGACCAGTGATTTCAGCGGAATTAAAGGAGCTGATGTGGTTGCCATTACAGCCGGTGTTCCCCGGAAACCGGGCATGACCCGGGAAGACCTTTTAGATACCAACCTCAAGATTATTTCCAACGTAGCGAAAAATGTTAAGAAATATGCTCCTGACGCTTTTGTCATTGTTGTTTCCAACCCGCTGGACGCCATCGTTTACGCTTTTTACGAGGTGAGCGGTTTCCCAAAGAACCGAGTAGTCGGCATGGCCGGTGCTTTGGATAATGCTCGTTTCCGGACATTTATCGCCATGGAGACGGGTCTTTCGGTTCAGGATGTTTCCTGTATTGTCATGGGCGGTCACGGACCTACCATGGTTCCCATAACAAGGACTGCAACTGTGGGTGGTGTTCCACTGACCGACATCCTTTCTCAAAAGGAGATCGACGCCATCGTGAAGCGGGTCCAGGAAGCAGGAACAGAACTGGTGAAACTCTACGGAAAAGGGAGTGCTTTCTTCAGCCCTGCTGCTGCCATCACAGAGATGATTGAAGCGTACCTCAGAGATAAGAAACGGGTCATCCCTTCCGCCGCTTACTGTGAAGGTGAATACGGGATCGACGGCTATTTCATCGGTGTGCCGGCGGTTATAGGTGCCGGTGGTGTTGAAAAGATTCTGGAAGTGGATCTTGCTGACCAGGAAAAAGAGTTGCTTCAAAGCACGCTTGAGAAGGTAAAAGTCACCGTTTCCGAGACTGGATTATAATCACCTCTCCTCTTTCCACTTTTCTCTTCTCAGCCTAACTTTTACAGACCCTCTGGAAATAAGATTCTGTAACAATAAGATGGTTTCATTACATAAATATTTTCTTTTTTTTATGATTACTTCGCTGTTAAACGCACAGGATCTCCGACAGCTGTCTTATAACAAGTATGAAGTAACATCCAGCTACACATTTCGGGCTTCCTCAGCAGGTGAGTTAATTGTAAAGAATTTTCGCGGAGATATCACAGTCACAGGCAAATCCAACAATGCAGTGATAATTGTAAATGAAACAAACATTAAAGCGAATTCTGAAAAGCGCGCCTGGAACTTGTACCAAGAAGCCAAGGTAACTGTGAATCAGACAGAAGATGAAACGGGAAAAACAGTCATCATTGTGGAAGGAAAAACAAAGTGGCGCCGCCAGATTAATGACAATTTGGTCATTACTGTCCCACAGGTTTTTTCCGTGGCTCTGGACTGCCGCGGCGGAAATATTGCACTTGCCTCACTCCAGGGCGAGATGGATATCTCAACTTCCGGCGGAGACATTAACCTAAGAAGTCTGACGGGAAAAATGACAGCACATACTTCAGGTGGAGATATGGAAGGCGACAATCTCAGTGGAAGAGTCTCCGCAAGGACTTCTGGCGGGAGCCTCCAATTCAGTGATGTGAAAGGTGAATTGAATGCAACAACATCCGGGGGCGACATAGAGGCAGAAAATATTCAGGGCAGTACCTCACTGGAGACTTCAGGTGGAGATATTAACCTTTATGATCTGGTGGGCAGAGAAATCTTCGCCCGAACCAGCGGAGGTGAAATTACGGCCCGTGAGCTCATCGCTGAAACAACCATTGACCTGCATACCGGCGGTGGTGACCTTGATCTTGAGGATATTACCGGCGATCTTGAAGCTTCTACCTCCGGCGGGAATATTGATATTATGGATGTGCGGGGAGAAACAAAAGTTTGGACATCGGGCGGTGAGATAAACGCCGAAGTGATACACGGCGCCTTTGACGGGAAAACATCCGGCGGGGACATTTCCCTGTCAAAAATCTGGGACAGGCAGTATGAAGACCATGAAATTGATGTAAAAACATCAGGTGGGGATATTGTACTGACTTTGCCGGAAGATTTTCCTGCCAGCTTCCGACTTCGGGTCCTTTCTCCGGGTCGAAAACCTGGAGAAGTGATTCTTTCAGACTTTCCCATGGAAATTTCAGCCTCCCAGGCTGTCACCCGGGGTGAAGGGAGCATCAACGGCGGCAAGTTCAACGTTCATGTTGAGGCGTCCATGGGAACAATCAGGATCAGGCGGGAAGATTAGATGAGAGACACTTTAAAAACGATTTTCTCTATGGTGGCAATGTTCCAACTGTTGACCGCTCAGGAGATAGATACCACAGTGGCCATGGAATCCCTTGAACCTCTTCAGGAGTATAAGGAGACAGATAGTGAGATCAAGTTTTTCGGCGACTATTATCTAGGGGCTGATCAGAAATCAAAGGGAAACGTTCGTGTTTTTGGCGGGGATCTTTTTTTGGCTGGTACTGTAGAGGGTCAGATCATTGTTGTAGGTGGCGATGCCACCCTGGAATCCACAGCTGTGATCAATGGCCGGGTTGTGGCCATTGGGGGAGCAATTTTCAGGAAAGAAGGTTCCGTGGTAAACGGTGAGATTGTCCAGGTCAACATCCGGGAAGGAATTAATCTTTCCCGTAACGAGGGGTCTCTGTCGGAGGAGGAATCGGATACCTTCGAATTTGAAGATGATTTCAATGAGAATCATGAATGGCGCTATTCCAGCTTGGTCCATCCGCAAATTAATTGGTTCATCTACAACAAAGATGAAGGTTTCTTCTGGACACCCTTTAACTGGCGGTTTGACCGAGGCGGAAGGTCTTCCTACAAAACAAGCTTGAGTCTGGGCTACCGGTTCGGTCAGAAGGAAGCGGCTGGCAGACTAACGATGGAAAAATCGTTTGGAGAAGGTAACGGCCCGGCACTTTTCCTTTCTGCTTTTCGAGAGAGCCGTACGGATGATGACTACCGTCTACCTCTGAATGAAAACTCTATCGCCACTCTTTTTGCCAGACAGGACTTCTACGACCGATGGGACGAGGAGGGTTACGAAATCGGCGCATCTTTACACGGCAATGTGATTGAAGGCAAGGTTGCTTACCGGGTAGTAGACATCTCTCCATTTGATCCTAACAGTCGTCTTGCCAAATGGTTGCATGGGGAACGGGAATTCCGGGCTCCATTACACCTTCCTGAAAGCAAAGTAACTTCACTGGGCGGGATTGTGAGCCTGGGCAGTCTCCGCCGGCATCTCTTCGCCACTGGCATTGGTGTGACACTCACCGGTGAAACAACTCTAAACAGTGATAGTCTGGATCACTTTGATCGGCTTTCAGCAACTGTCTACCTTAACTGGGAAATGGCGCCCGACGTCATTTTTCGCAGCCGGACCATGATGGGAGATTCAAAGGGTGAACTGCCACAATTTAGGGTTTTTGGTGTGGGAGGACTGGGTTCAGTCAGCGCCCATCCATACAAAGTACAGACTGGGGACAGGATGGTTCAATTGAATGCTGAACTGTTACTCCTTCCCAATTTTATGGAAGGTGATCACTACCTTTCTCTCTTCTTCGATACCGGTCATACATGGGACAAGAGCGATTACTCATTTACAGATTTCAGCTCGATCACGAACAGTGGAATTTCAGCGGTAGGGATCGGTATTGGCGATGAGGACCTGGACTGGCGTGTAAATATTGCACGAGCTCTCGGTGTCAGGGACACCTGGGAAACCACTTTTCGCTTCAATATAAATTTCTAGAGTGATGAGTGGAATGCCCCTCTCAAAGACTGGTTAGCTTATAGTATAATTCAACTAATGTAATCTTTCAAAAACTGTTCCAGCGCTCCGGGTTTAAACTCGCCGGTCACAAAACAGGCCTCTTTCAGATTCCCATAAACTATGAGAATATGAAGCGGGACACCCCACACTCGCTGATCATTCATTAGTTTTCGGATACGGGTGTGTGCAATGTTGTCTCTCAGAGTTTCATTTTTCTCATTCAGCTCGCCAAGAAAATAGGGTATGTTGATACCATGTGTCCGCATGAACCTATCCTCCCACGCATCCAGGTCTGAATATTCCGCCACAATGGTCATATCAAAACCGCTGTTGTGCCATGCACTGTAAATGCCGTTCAGTATCGGTGCTTCATAATGGCAATTGGGGCACCACTCGGCCATGAAAGAAATAAGTAACACCTTTGGGAATCCTTCTGTTTCATATTTACCCAAAAGCGATTCCTGACCACCCGAAAGGGTTGAAACTGAAAAGTTCAGTTCTTGGGCCAGTGGTACATTTGAGGAGGACTCAATTTCGGAGTATTCGTGGGGATGGTTTTTCTTCAAAGTGACTTACGATTGCTGGATCAGCCGAGCCAGGAACTGATAAGAAAGAAAGTCGATATAACTCCTTTGTAGGAAACTATCATGGCTACAGTTGAAACAAGGAAAATAAGAACTATCATTCTGAACATTACATACCGTTTTTGTAATCCTTCTGTGGGGTTACCTTCAACAACAGCTGCTTCCAGTTTTTTCAGTACTCCTCTGGAGGCGTGATAAAGACCGATGGCGATAAGTGCCAAAAGTATTTTCCCGTGCATAACTCCCACCTTCAGCCAGAAGGTGCGGTCGATGATCATGAGTACCCCAACTAACGGGAGAAAGAACGACGCGATCATTTCGGTGCGGTCTGACAGAGATCGAATTCGGACTATCATGGTTTTCTTACCTTCTGTTGTCGCCTTGTTGAAACCACTCAGAAATGTGAAATCGAGATAGATTGCCGCACCCAGCCAGAGCAACGCCAAAATAAAGTGAGCAATTAGATAGAGATTATACATCATTCCGCTTTCAACCATAATATTATCCTTTCAGTAGCATCCAGTGAATCAACCAGCCATGTAGGGTTCGCGTTTTCAATTGCGATCCGGCTCTCCGGCCGCCTGCAGACAATGAGAGAACGGACACCGTTGGCTCGTGCCGCGATGGCGTCCTGAGCAGTATCTCCAACCAGAACCATCTTCTCATGAGGATATGATTCATCCAAAGCTTTCAACGCCGCTTCTTCGGCCATCAAAACTAGTCCTTCCCTATTTGGTGCCTCATCGCCAAAAATTCCTAATTCGAAACTGTCCCAAAGGCCGAACCGTTTCAACTTGATCTCCGCCGCTTTACGAACATTACCTGAAAGAAGTCCCACTTGCCACCCTTCATCTTTACAAGCCTCCGAGAGTTTCACGGCATCATCATAAACATGGGCATCTTCATGATCATTATAAATCTTCTCCAAGCGAGCAGGATAACTGGAGAGTATTGTATCTATTGTCTCTGATAGAAAACCATCTTTAAAATTGACCCGTTTAAGGGCTGTTTCTAATATTATAGGATCAGTATAACCGGCAACATCTTCAACCTGTAGCTCGGGGGATAAATTCGCAACTTCTTCCACCATTTTGTCCAAAAGTTTCCGTGCTACTGTACCAGGATGGATGAGTGTTCCATCAATATCAAATAGTATAAGCTGTTTGGTTCTGTTGTGCACAATCAGGTTACTATATACAGCCCGGACTGAAAAAAAACACAGTGCGCAAGAAT
>SCKS01000010.1 GCA_004124465.1 Fidelibacterota bacterium | reverse complement strand
CCCAGCCTTTACGATACTCCTTGGTCACTAGAGCCGTTGCCTTTTTGTTAGACGATGAAAGTTTTTCTGCATCCCAGTCAAAACCTTCACCGACCAGCATGGCAATATTGCCCATCAGGATGGCTTCAGTGAGGTTAGCCCCGTAGTCAAAATTAGACAAAGCTAGCTCCGGCTTCTCGGCTTTGATCGCCTTCGCCCATTCCTCTTTCATGCCGACATCACCTCGGTTGTTACGAGCGAGCACTGGATCAACCTTTTTGTATTCAGGTTTATTTTTGCCGCCGGCTGGAGGCAATAGCTGCCAACTGGAACCATAGTCGCTGGGTGAATAGAGAATCCCCTTACTGCCAACAACCAATGAACCACTGTTGGCTGGCCTAATCCCATGGAAAAGTTCAGCAGATGGTAATTTCTTTTTGCCTTTCTCCTTACCTTCGTACCAATTGAAGGTCACTTCTCCACGACCCTTGATAGCAGGGAATTTCATTTTAATGACTGCCCATGCCGGATAAGTCTCAGGGTTAATTGGCCCGACGGTAATCGGCTCCACCCAGGTCGGCTGGGTCAGTTGGCACCCCATGTAGGCAAGGTTGGCGGTGTGGCATGCCATGTCTCCCAAAGCACCGGTTCCATAATCCCACCAACCGCGCCATTTGAAGGGATGATAACCGCTATTGTACGGACGCATGGGGGCCGGCCCGATAAAGGAATCCCAATCGATATGGTCGGGCACCGGTTGTTCTGGAAGACGTGAGGTGACCCGCGGAGCCTGTGGCCACACGGGGCGATTGGTCCAAACATGCACTTCCTTCAGATCGCCCAAGACTCCGCTCTGTATTGCCTCCACACCCGCGCGCAGACCCGTGCTAGCGGTGCCCTGGTTGCCCATCTGCGTCGCGACCTTGTACTCCTTCGCGGCCTTACGGATCTCGCGCGCCTCGAAGACGGTCTTGGTCAGGGGCTTCTGCACGAAGGTGTGCTTGCCCTGCTTGATCGCCATCATCGCGGCGGGCGCGCGGTTGGGGGCGGGCGCCGGCCCCCGCCAGTCCCATCCCCACCCACCCCACCCCTACCCCCGGTTGGTGGTGAATTTCAAACCCAGTTTTCTCGAAAATACATTTTGAGTACCTGTAACTATTCACGCTTTTTAACTGTACCCTTCATTTACTGTATGTACAAGGGAATAATCCTGTACAGTACATTATTACAAGATCCTTACACATGAACGGTCAACTGGAAGGGCTATGATTTTAGCATCAGATCTGAGATCTGACACGACATCTACTCTTCTGAGGAGTATTAACTATAAGTCCCTCATTATAAAAATACAAGAATCTTAATTTCAACAAACCAGTTTACAAAAATTTAATTCAATAAAATAAATTATCTTTTACAAAAAGTTATTAAATCTCATAACGATGAAAAAACCAAAGGGAGAATTCTTGACCTAATAAAAAGCATCACTAAAATTAATGAACGTATCCCATTAGAAGGTACTGCTGTTGTTGAAATTGGTACAGGCTGGATGCCGATTTGTTCTGTACTTTTTTATTTGATGGGTGTAAGTGTTTGCCATACGTATGATCACTTACCGCATGTCCGCTATGAACTTGTTATAATGCTTATTAGAAGCATAGAATCTCAGTTAGATGAAATTTCGAAGATTACATCTATTCCATTAAATGTTCTGGAGAATAGGATTTCAAAATTGAAGAAAACTACATGTTTGGAAGATTTTTTTTCAAGAGCGAATATCATTTATCATGCTCCTGGAAATGGGACAAACACAGGCTTAAAAAATGAAAGTATCGATATAGTTTATAGTCATGCTGTCCTTGAACATGTACCTGAAAAAGTAATATATGATTTAACAATTGAATGCAAAAGAATTTTAAAAAAATCTGGTATCGCATATCATTTGATCGGGCTGCATGATCATTATGTAAGTATTGATAAAAAAATATCAAAAGTTAATTTCTTGAAATATCCTGAGTTTTTATGGGCTTTTTTTGTAAAAAATAAAATTAGTTATCACAATCGTCTTCGTGAGAAACAGTTTCTAGATATTTTCAAAAAGTGTGACGGAAGAATTATTTGGTTAGAAAACAAGATAAATTCTAATGATATTGATTTGTTGAGAAATATGAAAGTTGACAAGGCCTTCCAGGGAATGTCTTATAGAGAACTTGCTATACACCGGACTGAACTTATGATTACATTTAGTTGAACAGCATAACAAGGAGCTGTACAAAAATCAATTACTTGCTGCATACCAAATTGATCGGCGAGGAGAACGTTAGGTTAATTTTGTTTATCGACCAAACTAAGGAAAATTCTTGATGACTAACTTACATTCCATTAAATTGAGCCAAACATAAGGAGATAGTCATCGAATTAGATTGCTAAAGGTTTAGAACAAAAAATAGATTAGTTCAATTTGACTCAGTCGACCTTTAGCCGATGATAACTCTTCGAGAAATTTATCCGAATGTGATCCAGCGCATTCGGTTTTTTATATCCAGTCAATATATTTCCATCAATAAGCTGAAACAGTAATGGCGTCCATCAATTTCAAAAGGAATATTAAATACTGGGCAGTGGTGGCTGTTCTTCTGACCACAGATTTTGTGGCGGGGTTTTTTGCTTTTTCCCGCACGGTGATCATTTCATTGGAGGGGCAATATTTCACCTCCGATGAAATTTGGGCTGTTTTTCTGGTGATTCAGCTTGTATGGGCAGGGTTATTCTATTCAAACGGTAGGTATCGTGTGGACCCCACCATTTCACGTTTCCGTGAGATCCAGTCTCTGCTAAAAATTACACTCACGTCTATCATCGTCGTTATACTGTTTAATGAAATGCTTCCGGGGATACTGGCAGTTGAAAGTGCAGTATTTCTTACCTATTGGTTCTATTTGGTGGCCGGTCTGAGTGTCGGCAGAATGATTGTAAGAGTAATTCAGAAGGCATTAATGACGAGAGGGTACGGAAAGAAGAATACAGTAATAATAGGTACGGACGCCAGAGCAAACGATATTGCGGGGCATCTCGCTGCTGAGTCGACTGGTCACAATCTCATCGGTTTCGTAGAGTCTGGTGGAAACGATGCTAGTAAGCCCAATGGACCAACTGATCTTCCTGTACTTGGATCCCTGAATGAAATTCGTCAGATCATTGATGATCATCATGTGAATGAGGTAGTCATTGCCTTGGAGAAACCAGATCACAGTAGGTTGCTGGACATTTTGACTAGGTCTAACGGTGCTCCTGTGTCCCTCAGGATAATACCCGACATGTACGAAGTGATCAGCGGATTGGCAAAAACTGAGGAGCTATACGGGTTACCCTTGGTGGATATCAATCCGGAAATACTCACAATTCAACAGCAATTTGCCAAGAGACTCATTGATATTGCTGTTTCTCTCTTTGTGATTGTGCCACTTTTTCCAATATGGTTTCTTGTTTCCCTGGCGATCAAAATAGAATCCAGAGGACCTGTGCTTTACAGGCAGGAGAGAGTGGGTCACAACGGAAGAGTATTTATGATCAACAAGTTCCGGTCTATGGTGCAGGAGGCGGAGACTATGACCGGGCCTGTCTGGGCAAAAGAGGAAGACCCACGTATAACCAATGTAGGAAGACTTCTCAGACGATTCCGATTGGATGAAGTTCCGCAGTTCATCAATGTGCTTGTTGGGGATATGAGCGTGGTGGGTCCTAGGCCTGAGCGGCCTTATTTTGTGCAAAAACTGATGGAGGAATTCCCTTTTTATTACCGTCGCCACCGGATCCGCACCGGCATCACAGGGTGGGCTCAGATCAAGCACTCTTACGATTCTTCTCTTTCTGATGTACGGCAGAAGTTGAAGTACGATTTCTTCTATATCGAGAATATGAGTCTCTCTCTCGATTTTCTCATCATGTTGCGAACGGTTCTTGTCATGATCTCGGGCAAGGGCCATTAAGAGCCCATCCGGGCAATCCAAATCACTGTTTGAAATACGCGGAAAGCGGTTATAGCTTTTGTTCAATGAGTGGAGTCCCACTAGACAGATATGTCTCCGTCGAGGCCGTGATCCGTTTCGTCCGATTGGTGATTTTTTCATCGGCTATGGCGTTTCCACTTCTCTACAGTCAGGTGCTGATGATTTCTTCCCAGGCACACGTCTATGATATTGAAAGAAAAAGTATTATCCGTGGAAGTACCGACAGCTTTCTATCTCTCCGGTATCGACATGAATGGCGCAACGCTAGCCGCGGTGGCAACGATCTCATGACCACTTCCCTCGGGGATAAACGTTTACGGAATGACCGTTTCAAGATTTACCCCGAGCTGTCAGCGAGAGCGTACCTAGATGGTGGGCATCTTCAGCCGGAAGGCCTCTATATTGATGTGGCGCCCACTGTCACCGCACTGGGGCGTTACAACCTTTCTTCTGACAAGAGTTTCAGTATTACGGGGTGGTCAAGGTTAGAAAAACATTCCATGGTGGCCCCGGACGGATTTGATGTTCCAAAAGCTGTAGGGCGGCCTCTTTTACACTCAGATTTCAGTTGGAACCAGGCTGTGGGATATAGCGATTTGCCAGGCTCAGATAATTCGTGGATAGAGTATCGCCTGGGCGACGGCGGTGTTATGGTCAATTATCCTGGTGGCGACGTCACCTTTGCCAAGAGTGCGCCTGTCTGGTCATCGGGTTATTCGGGGCAGCTGTGGCTTTCGGACAAAACTTCTAGTTTTACATTTCTGAGTCTCCGTCATCAGCTGTCCGAGCGGTGGTCCTTTGCTTTTTTACACGGCTCACTGAATTCCACTATTCGCGATTCCACATATTCCGGCTATTATCCAAAAGGGGGTGGGCTCCCCCTCATTACGAAACAGATTGCCGTTCATCGTCTTGACTTTACCCCATTCGAAAATATGAGGGTCGGTTTTGGTGAATCTGTGATTTACGGGGGTCGCGGTTTGGAGATGGCCTACGCTCTCCCCTTCGTTCCATACTGGACGGCTCAAGCCGATCTCAGCAATTCAGACAACTTGCAAATTGTGCTGGACTGGGAAGTGATTAAGCGGGATTTAGGGAGATTGTACGGGACTCTCTATCTCGATGAGTGGGACCTTGTGGATACGTTTAATAGAGATTCCAGCAGGAATTGGGCGGCTCTCCAGACAGGCCTAACAGTGAATCTCGACCAGTTCCTCCCGTGGAAGCCTCTATTTCGAATGGAATGGACTCACCTGACTCCATACATCTACGTTCACCGCAGTGAAGTGAACACATTTGAGCACTACGGCGCCCCTCTGGGCCACTGGATCGGACCCAATGGTGAAGGTCTTTTCTTTTCTTTGGAAGGGCGACCCAAAGATCAGATATGGGTTCAAGCTTATACCACACTTTCCAAGCGGGGTGAAGTGGACGAAGAGAGCTTGAACAGTCAATACCGGCATGAGAAAGTTTCTTTCCTATATCGGACCTATGAAGGTGAGGCCGAACAGCGGACGTTGTTTGGTATTAGGGGAGAATGGTCCTTCAACAGTTGGGCGAGGGTCAGGTTTGATTTTTTCAGTAGCGACTGGAGTCAGTATCTGGCCACCGATTCGGCTACCCGGTCGGACATACAAAAAGTGGATGCCACTCTGCAGATCATTATTGGTCTGTGATCTTTCTCCTCACCACAGCCGCTGCCCTCTATTTTTTCTTTTTGATCTGGCTTCGGGCCGGATTATCTAACGAACAACCGGAAAGTAGTAACCTTCCCACGGTCTCAGTAGTGGTGGCGGCCCGGAATGAAGAGACGGTTATTGGCAAACTGATGGAAAACCTTCAGGCACAAGAGTACTCCGGGGAGAGGTTGGAATACATTATAGTTGATGATCACTCCAATGACAGCACGGCAGCGGTTGTGAGAGATTTTGCGGCGAGAGATGAACGGTTCCGTTTAGTGACAGCGGTGGAGGTGCCGCCGGGTGTGGCGCCGAAAAAGTGGGCGCTACATCTGGGCGTAAACGAGGCGAAAGGTGAAATACTTCTCATGACAGATGCAGACTGTACTGTGGGCTCAAACTGGGTCCAGAAAATGACAACACCTTTTTCCCGAGAGAGTGTGGGTATGGTGCTGGGATCGAGCCCATTGGGGCGAGGGAATTCTTTGTGGGAGAGGATCATAAGAGTTGATTCAGTGGGACTGGACGCATTGATGGCGGCGGGAGCCTGCCGAAACTTTCCTCTTACTGCTAGCGGCCGTAATCTGGCTGTCCGGCGACAAACGTTTGATGAGGCCGGCGGTTACAAAAAATTTGGGGCGTTTATTTCCGGAGATGATGATCTAATGATGCATCTCATTGCCAAGAATGGTTGGACTGTTTTTCCGTGCCTGTCAGCAGGCTCAGAGGCGGAGAGTCCTTCGCCAGAGGGGTTCATGGCTTTCATCCAACAGCGATTGCGGTTTGCCTCCAAAGGAAAGGCTTATTACGGGCTCGACTTTGTGGATCAGCGGTTCAGGTTTGTCTTGGCTCTCATCTATATTGCTAATGTTTCAGTCATGACGGGACAGATTATTTTTCTCGCGGGATTTTCTTCATATTGGCTTCTGCCGTGGTTTATTAAAATGATTGCGGATGGACTTCTTATCACCAGTTATCTTTCCAAAATGGAAAGGTCTTTTGATGTGCTCATTTTTTTATTAAATGAAGTTTGGCACGGTCTTTATGTGGCTGTTGTTGGTACTCTGGGATCGTTCGTGAAAATTCATTGGAAAGGGCGGCAGAGTCAATCAAAGCTCACCGAAGCAGGCAATTGACACGGCCGGGAAGCGATGGAAATTTCGATGGGCAGGTCGTAATTTACCGTCGAGTAGAGATTATGTAATATGATTTCACTAAAAGAGATTAGAGAAGATCCAGACCGCATCAGCCAAGCTGCAGCTGCGAAGGGGGAATCCATCCAGATAGAGAAACTTCTGGAGCTTGACAAAAATTCGCGGGAGTTGATTCAGGATGTGGAAGAGAAAAAGGCGGAACGGAACCGGATCAGTGAAAAGATCGCCCAGCTAAAGCGGGAGGGAGACAATGCCGACGGTCTCATCAGTGAGATGCGTGAGCTGTCTTTGCAGATCAAAGAGGGAGATGGAGCGCTGGCGGAATTGAAAGAGCAGCTTGACAACCTCCTGAGGTGGGTGCCTAACGTTCCTCACGAATCCGTCCCTGTAGGTGATGATGAATCCGCTAATGAGCTGGTACGAACCTGGGGTGAGGAACCGTCCTTCGACTTTACACTTCTAAATCACACTGATCTAGCTGAGTCTCTGGACTTGCTTGATTTCACAAGAGCTGCAAAAATTTCCGGTTCAGGATTTCCCTTATATACCAAATCTGGAGCACGTCTGGAGCGAGCCCTCATTAACTTTATGCTAGAGCATCACAGTGGACGTGGCTATAGTGAGGTTATGACACCCTTCATGGCGCTGGAATCAGCTACAGAGGCCACGGGGCAGTTGCCGAAACTGGAAGAAGATATGTATCGGGTGGAGAATGATAGCCTGTACCTTATACCAACTGCAGAAGTGCCTATTACCAATATTCACCGAGAGGAAATTCTGGACGGTTCTGACCTACCCATTCGTTATGTGGCCTATTCACCCTGTTTCAGGCGGGAGGCAGGGTCGTACGGTAAGGAGACCCGAGGGTTACTTCGCGTTCACCAGTTCAACAAAGTTGAGATGGTGAAATTTGTTCACCCCGATAGTTCTTATGACGAATTGGAATCGCTAACTACTGATGCGGAATCTGTACTTCAGACACTAGGTCTTCATTATCGTGTCGTTTCGCTCTGTACCGGCGACCTCAGTTTTGCAGCGGCGAAATGTTACGATCTCGAAGTGTGGGCGCCCGGTGAAAAGCGGTGGCTGGAAGTCTCCAGTTGCAGCAATTTTTTATCTTTCCAGGCACGGCGAGCGGAGATCCGTTTTCGGGACAAGGGTGAAAGAGTACGCCATGTTCATACTCTTAATGGCTCCGGTTTGGCCACACCGAGATTGATGATTGCACTGCTGGAAACCTATCAGACTGATGAAGGAACGGTTACAATCCCCGAACCTCTGCAACCTTATTTTGGGGATTCAATCCTCAAATAAGAATATGTTATTCCGGCGAGTCTTTTTCCTGACAAACGCTATTTTCTGGACAGTTTTCCTTGGTATAATTATCATTGTTTCGGGCCCCGCTGACTTTAGGGGACATTTTGTTGGATGGATTACAAGGGTCTATTCTAAAATTCTGTTGGCGTCCAGTGGTGTTAAACACAGGGTAGTTGGTCTCGACCGACTGGATCGAAACAGTCACTATATTTTTGCATCAAACCACGAAAGTGCTTTTGATATCCCACTGATTTTCGGTGGTCTGCCGTTTTATATTGTTTCCATCGCTAAAAAGGAGTTGAAGAAAATACCTATTTTCGGTTGGGCGATGGTGGCGGCCCGGCACATTTTTATTAACCGTTATAATAGGACGAAAGCGAGGGAATCGCTTGAACAAGCAAAAGCATCGTTGGATCATAACCCCCGTTCTGTAATCATTTTTCCAGAAGGGACCAGAAGTGAAGATGGTGAAATACATCAGTTTAAACAAGGTGGGCTTGCCATTGCCATTGATCTCGGAATGGACGTGGTACCTCTGGCGGTCTGTGGTACTAGAGATGTTCTGGCAAAGCGGTCTTTTGCCTTGCGGTCCGGCGAGGTGGAACTCCGGGTGGGAGCCCCGATTTCGGTTGTACAATGGAAAGAACATCAGAAAAGTGAGTTTGCCGAAACTGTAAGGGAGTGTGTGGTAGCCATGAAGCGTGATTGGGCAAGTGAGAGGGTGGTGTCATCGCTGGAGGCTCTGACGTGATGTATCAATCTGTAATTTGTTGCTGAGATGACACTGCTTAACCGTGAAGAGACCGCGAGGCGAGCAACTGAAGCACGTGACGTCGGTAACATTGTTGTTTTTACGAATGGCTGTTTTGATCTTTTGCATAGCGGGCACGTTACCCTTCTGGAAGTAGCAGCGGGCGAAGGAGATCTACTTATTGTTGGATTAAACAGCGACAGTTCTGTACGTCGCCTTAAAGGAGAGGGACGGCCTGTTCAACCTGAGGCGGAAAGAGCAGAAGCCCTTCTGGAAGTTGAGGCAGTTAATGTTGTAACAATTTTCAGTGAAGATACACCACTGGAGCTCATCGACAGTATTAAGCCGGATGTGTTGGTAAAAGGTGGAGATTACAGTAGCGATGAAATTGTAGGTGCAGATATTGTCCTTTCGAGAGGTGGTGAAGTTGTGAGAGTACCTCTTTTAGAAGGTATCAGTACAACCCGAATTATTAAAGAGCGGGTGGGTAAGGAAAGTACCAAAAGAACTTGACTGTTCCTCAGTTCAACGCCTAAGTTCCCCGCTGGTTTATTCAGGAAATGATGTATCTTAAACAATACCTTAAGTTAGAGGGGCATTTTATGCTACTCTCCGCTCTTATCCTTACCTCTATGCTTTTTGCTCAACAGGGAAGTGCCAAGTCGGAGAACGGTTCCCATATTGATAATGAAGATTTTGTTAATGTAAACGGAAACGAGAACCGGTTTCCTCTCATACTGTCGGATGCCAAAAGTCTTTTTTCGGAAGCGATCATTGCAGATCATCATGGTGACTCTCTGGAAGTGCTCTATGTTCTCGATAAGATCGTGGAGTTGTTAACTGAAGCGGAACAGCTTGGTGATATGTCTGAAGATGATCAGGAGGAGTTCAGCCGTTTCGAAGAAACACTCATACACACTTACCAGAATAACTTCATCACTATTGACGAGACTAGTGCTTCCATTGCCACCGCCAGCCTGAAAGAGGAACTATCCCGCTATCTTGACCCGATAGAGATTGAAATAAACGGTGCATCTTTTAAGGTGATTGATGACCGAGAAGGCCATATGCCCCTGGTGATGAACAGTCGTGTTGAGCGTGCTATTAGCTTTTTCCAGACTGACGGACGACAGAGTTTCGAAAGGTGGTTGGCGCGTTACCCGTTTTATGAATCAGTCATCAAAGAAATCCTTGATCAACACGAACTTCCTGAAGAGTTGATATACCATGCAATGGTGGAGAGTGGATTAAATCCCAGGGCTTATTCCCGTGCTCATGCTGCGGGAATGTGGCAGTTTATCAATTCAACGGCCAAGATTTATGGCCTTGACCGGACGTGGTGGGTGGATGAGCGCCGGGATCCCATTCGCGCCACCGATGCAGCAGCCAAATATTTAAAAGACCTCTACATTGAATTTGATGACTGGTATCTAGCACTGGCGGCCTACAATGCAGGTGCTGGTAGGATCAATCGCGCCATTCGTCTTCATCAGACGAGAGATTTTTGGAGTCTAAACTCTCTTCCCAAGGAGACAAAAAATCATGTTCCTACAGTACTGGCAACTGCCATTATTGCTACAGATCCATTAGAGTATGGATTCGAAGAACCTACCGGCTCACCTTTCAATTATGATCAGGTAACAGTTGAAAAAAGTGCTGATCTTGCCGTTCTTGCCAAATGTGCTGGAATTAAGCTCAAAGAGCTCCGGGAATACAATCCGGAACTGCGCCAACATGCAACGCCACCGGACGAATCTTATGATCTGAAAATTCCCGCCGGGACACGGAAAACATTTCTTGCCGCTTTTACCTCTTTAAACGATGAACAGCGGTTTGCTCCTCAATACATGGTTCATGTCGTTCAGCGTGGGAACAACCTCAGCTGGATCGCAAAGAAATATGGTGTTTCCATAAACCAAATTGCATCATTTAATAAGATAAAGAATTATCACCGCCTCCGCATCGGGCAGAAACTGACGATCCCCGTTTCCGGAGCTTCCTCTGGACCGGTACTGGTAGCTGGTACACCGCCTAATACTGTAGCCTATGTAGTACGTAAAGGCGATACTCTTGGTCATATTGCCATGAGATACGGTTCATCGGCAAGGCGGATCCGTCAACTGAATGGCCTGAGGTACGGCACCTATATATTGCCGGGCCAGAAACTGAAAGTACCAGTGAGAGAGGGGAATCAGGTGACCAGTGCTAGCAAATATGTTAAAGAGATATATACAGTGAGAACAGGTGATACCCTTAGTCACATAGCTGATCGGTACCGTGTGGGGATGTCCAAGCTTCGCCAGTGGAACAGTATCAAAGACAATGACTTTATTATACCTGGACAGAGGCTTGTGATTTATGTGAAGCAGGGATGAACTAGAGGAGATGCAATGAGCAAAATTGGGAGTAAAACAGTTACCAAAGCAGATATTGTAGATAGGGTCTCCAATGCCACAGGATTGACCAAAGTGGAGACAGAAATAGTTATAAATGGAATCATGAATACCATTACCTCAGCATTGGAAAATAACAGGCGTGTTGAATTGCGCGGATTCGGTACTTTTGGAGTCAAAAAGCGGGATCCCCGCAAAGCACGCAATCCGGGGACGGGAGAAACGGTCTATCTCCCCGAGCGATATGTCCCGACGTTTAAACCGTCCGGTTTGCTGCGGAAAAATGTAAACAAAGCTTTAACGGAGAAATAATCTATGCCCTGTGGAAAAAAACGGAAAAAGCGAAAGATTTCCACGCACAAGCGTAAGAAGCGTCTTCGCCAGAACAGACACAAGAAAAAGGTCCGCTAGACTAGGGTGCTGACCTGAGCCTGCGGTTAACATTGAAACTGAGGCTTTTTCTTCCCCTTATATTTATAGTGACCCACCAGTGGGCCTACGGGTGGGGCTATACAGCACACAGGCTCATTAATAGGGAAGCTGTTAAACTTCTCAATTCTCCCTTAGGTGAATTCTTCAGCGGCTACATTAATTATATTTCAGAACATGCGGTGGACCCCGATCTGTGGAAGAAGGATAAAGAGAATCATCCCAATGAATATCCTGGCCACTTCATCGATGCTGACCTGTTTGATGACTATCCGTTTAAAAAGATTCCTCGGAAGTGGGAGGATGTTGTTAATAAATACGGGAAGAAAAAGCTGGACAGTTGGGGCACAGCGCCGTGGAGAATTGAAGAATATTATTACCAATTGGTGACACAGTTTCGTGATGGAGAATGGATTAAAGCGCGCCTAACAGCCACAGCTTTGGGACACTACGTGTCGGATATCCATGTGCCATTTCACACCTGTGCAAACTATAACGGACAACTCACGGGAAATAAGGGTGTTCACAAAAGATGGGAAGCGAATATGGTAGAAGAGTTTTTGCTGGACGCAATGAACACCTCCGGTAGCTTAATCAGTTTTGACGATCCTGTTTCCCAGGCGTTTCTAATTGTTGAAGAATCTTTTCCCTATGTTAGTACCATACTTACAGCCGAAACCAAAGCTCGAGAAACAGTCCCTGTCCATTTGAGATCTACAATCTCAGATTGGGAAGTGTCTATGATTGGAAGTGAGTATATTAAGGTTCTTTATGTTGAAACCGGGGCACTGGCCGTCTCTCGGATGGAAATGGCTTCCCTCCGTGTGGCATCTTACTGGCATTCGGCCTGGGTGGCAGCGGGGAAACCGTCACCGCCGGCCCGTTGAACCGTTAACGAAGATATCCCATGGATTCACATTTTTCATTGACTGCTGAAACCGCCGCCGGTCAGCCAGATGTATTTTCAGTTTCCCAGATTACATCAGAGATTAAAGCGTTGCTTGATGGGGCGTTTCCGGCTGTCTGGGTTGAAGGGGAAATTTCAAACTTCACCCATCATTTCGCTTCTGGGCATATGTACTTCACGCTGAAGGACGAAAAAGCCGAGCTGAGAGCAGCCATGTTCAGGGGATATAATGAACATCTGAAGTTCCCTGTTGAAAACGGCATGATGGTTTTGGCCCACGGGGATATTTCTGTTTATGAGTCGAGAGGTCAGTATCAACTACTGGTGAGGCGCATGGAACCAGCAGGAGTGGGGACGCTTTATCTTGCCTTCGAGGCGCTGAAAAAAAAGCTGGAAGGTGAGGGCCTTTTTGACGAAAGTCGTAAGCAATCGTTACCTCCTTACCCTTTCAGGGTTGGCGTTGTCACCTCTGGTACAGGTGCAGCAATTCAGGATATAAGGAATGTTCTATCGAGACGGGCACCTCATGTGGAACTGATCCTTCGCCCCACACTGGTTCAGGGGGATGGTGCTGCCGAGGATATTATTTTAGCCATTAACAATTTGGAAGAAAGGGGAAATCTTGACCTCCTCATTGTTGGTCGCGGCGGTGGATCGCTGGAAGACCTTTGGGCCTTTAATGAAGAGAAAGTTGTAAGGCGTATTGCAGCTGCCACTATCCCAATCATTTCTGCTGTTGGTCACGAAACCGATTTCACGCTGGCAGATTTTTCTGCTGACCTCAGGGCTCCCACACCTTCATCTGCTGCAGAATTGGCCTCTCCAGCATTAAGTGATATTAGGAGTGGCCTGGATGAAGTGGCCTGGAGATTGGGGGAAGGTTTGAAAAATAGAGTCCAGTCCTCGTGGCAGAAGTTTGACGGACTGGTTTCTCGCTACGGTTTTCAGCAACCGAGAGTTCTACTGGAGCGTGAAACTGAGCATTTGAATGAAATGGCTGAGCGTCTATCCCGGAATGTGCAGGTGATCTTGGCAATGAAAAATGCTAACCATGGTGCCATTAGTGGAAAACTTTCTTCTGTAAACCCAACGGCTCTCCTCGAAAGGGGTTATGCCATTCCATATTCTCTTCCAGATAGAAGGAACCTAAAGAGTATTAGAAATGTAAATAAGGGAGATCGGTTTGCTCTTCATCTTTCCGATGGAAAATTGGAAAGTGAAGTGAAGAGAGTCAGTAAAAACAGGAAGTAAACTTGAGAATTGATAAAGAGACCTTAACTTCAGCATTAGTGATAATTTGTTATGACTAGAAAGAAATCTCTCAAGTTCGAAGATTCTATGAAACGTCTCGAGAAAATCGTTGATCAGTTGGAAGGTGACTCTGCATCTCTGGAAAATAGTCTTAAGCTGTTTGAAGAAGGGATGAAGCTGACGGAAGAATGCCGGAAAATGCTTGAAAAGGCTGAAGAAAAGATAAAGAATTTGCTTGGCGAGAAAGACTGAATGAAAGTTGCATTCTGGGGGAATACCCAAAAAGAAGTTTTCTGGGAGCTTCTCCCAGAGCTGACCTCCTGGCTTCAAGAGAAAGGACAGGAAGTATTATTTACCACTCACATTCATAAACGGCTTGAGGACAAGTCAAAATTCAATTACAGCATCATAGAAGAAGCAGACGATTTCAAGAATGTGGATTTTGTTTTAGCCATGGGTGGTGACGGAACCATCCTTTCGGCTGCCCGGGGTGTTGAGCATCGTGGCACCCCTATTTTTGGTGTCCATCTCGGCGGCCTCGGTTTTCTGGCAGAAGGGACAGTTGAAAATATGTACACACGTTTGGAGTCAATCATCGCCGGGAACTACACCACTTTCCCTAGGATTCTTGTTGAAGCAGTCATTGAAGGAGATACGAACATCACAGTCACAGCATTAAATGATCTTGTGATAGATGCCGGGGAGGGGTTTCGACTTATGAAATGTTCTCTTTTTTCGGAGAGACATTTTATCACATCCTACTCGGCCGACGGTCTCATCGTTGCAACGCCTACCGGTTCTACAGCTTACAATTTGGCAGCGGGTGGTCCAATAGTAACGCCGTGGCTATCCCTTTTCACTGTTACACCTATATGTCCTCATACACTATCATCCCGTCCTATCGTATTGCCTGCTGAAAATAATCTCACCATAACCTTCCCTGAGGAGGAGCCCGGTGCCCGCCTCACTGTGGATGGTCAGCTGGAGTATTCTGTCCCGGCAAATGGTCGAGTGGTGGTCCGAAAGGCGGACTATGAAGTAAATATGATTACCTTTGAAGACAGGGATTATTTTCAGACCTTAAGAACAAAAATGGGGTGGGGCCAACACAACGGTGGTGTCAATTCAGAGTAAGTAAAATGATGGTCCTCCATCAAGTGGTAAAAGGTCCAATTACTTGCTGAGTTAATTATTTTACTTTCTCTGAGTGCTCAGGGAATGAAGGATCATTTGTTTCAAAGGATGATGTTGGATATTATCGAAAGAAATGAAAATCAATCAAATCTGGAAAAAATAATCGAGTTTTAAGAATAATGAATTTGATTGAGAATTGTCCCAAACTTTGTCCTCAAAAGAATAGTAACGGTTATTATTCAGATTATATACAGCATAGATTAGGCTCCCCGGTGAATATTCCCATCGAAATACAAAGGTACCAACCTGATTGTTGATCCGAAAATCTTTATCTTCGTTATATTGATAAGGTAAAACATTTAGCGATTTTTCTTCCACCAGTCGATTGTAATCCACATAATCCATCTCAACCTTAAATGGCTGATAATAAGCTTCAAAGGTCATTTTTGGAGAGAATGCAATATCTAAACGTAATTCTGTATTTAATTGTTCTTGCTGTGTGTTGGCATAAATTATATTTACGTTGCTTTGCTCTTCAATAATACCAACCCATTGCATGGACCTTGGTTCATTTTCTTTCCAAGAGCTTACAGACAAATTAATTTTCTCTGTGGGCCGCAGTGTGAGTTCCAGTCCATAACCAGTTCCTATTCCCCGGACTGACCCTTGATTAATATCGATCCAGGGTCTAAGGACAAATTTTTTACGTCGATCCGTTCGAAACCAAATATTAAAGGATTGCCAAGCTTCATCTTTAATGATCACCGCACGTGGATCTCGATAAAGATCATCATCTTCAAATACTTCCGGATTGTATTCAATTTGCCAACCTAGGCCCCAATAATTCTTGAAGTCATTATCTTGCTCAATCTCGACGTTTTGTCGAGTAATTAATCCATTACCTAGACCACCCAGACTCAGCTTAATTTGTAAAGACTGATTGAGAAAAATACTTTTAGGATAATCCCGTCGAATTGATCCGCGCAAGCCTGCATACCAGTTATTGTTACGTTGCTGATATCCCATATCATTTACATTAAAGTTTTTGTCTGTAAAGCTTCCCCAGGAACTAAGCTCCCACCATTCTGGATTACGATAGCTCAGAATGAAACGGCCGCCATAACCTGTATTATCAGAAGTAATAGAATTGGCTGCTTGACCGGTAAATGACAACTTATTTTCCATTAATTTTAAACTCCAGTCAAAATTCAGAACGCTTGCTTTATCTGATTCACCTTGACGCCGCAAGTCTGTTCCCATAATTCCAATGGTCGATAGTTCATTTATCACAGGTTTTTCAACCCGACCCACAAAGTAATTGGTGTAAGGTTCCAGTAAAAAGTTGTCTTTCTCAATATTTCCATTAACTTCATACTCACGTGTACCATATTCACGATTTGTGACTGCATCGATAATACCATAGCGCAGTCCTGATGAAGTTTCTCCCAAGATTTTCGCAGCACCAAGAATTGTGGTCTCATTGGGCCGATCTATAATGGTACCTGAATCAGGTGCATAATAATCAGGTCTCCTACCAATCCGCCGAGAGTTAAATAGATTAAGCCTGCTTTTAAAGAAATTTGCTCCCTGAACAAAAAATGGACGCCGTTCATCCAATCGCGTTTCAAAGGCCGATAGGTTGAGCACGGACGGGTCAGCTTGAACTTGACCAAAATCAGGGTTAAAGGTCACATTCAGGGTGGTATTGGAATTAAGGTTATAACGAGTATCTAAACCAATATTCTCAATACTCTCAGTAGCATCTTTCTTCGTTTTTCCTGATAAAAGGTAAGGCACAAGTTCAATATTTCTTGGTTGAGGAATATCCTCAATGCCTTTTAAAACACCAAAATGGGGGACTATGCCCCGAACACCTTTTGCTCTTCCAGGCCAATTAATTTCTTCCTGGTTATTATAGTAACCCCTTTGAAAAGTAGCGCCCCACTCCTGAATACGCTCATTGCCGTATTGAAATACATTGAATGGTACCTTGATTTCCGCAGACCACCCTAGCTGATGCAGAGCAACTTTACTATCCCAAACTGCATTCCAGGTTTCATCAAATCCACCATAACCATCTCCCGATATAGCAACATCAACTTGAACCTCTGCTGCATTTACAGCAAACCAGTACCCTGTTTTGTCATCATTTCTTGAATCAATTCCAAACCCAACCCAATCTGAATTAAACTCAAACCCCTCTTCCCAATCATCACGGCGAGACATCCGAGCCATTATTTTTTCAGGATTAGGATCAAAATTATCAAAAGCAATGTAGAGATATTCATCATCGTACAATACGCGGAACTCTGTCCGAACTGTTGGAGCTTCTAAATTGTATGGATCGAACTGTAGAAATTCATCCGCCATCATCGCTTTTTCCCAGGCTGCGTCATTAGTAAGGCCATCTATCTTCGGTGGATCTTCCGTACGCGTTGCTATGGCAGTTTTATATTTCAATTTGGTGTAATCTTCTATAGCTCTTTTATTATAGGAATCATGCCCAAAAGCAATAGCGACAAAACAAAATATTAATATGAATTGATTCATTCGAGATTTCATATGTATCCTTTCTGAGACAAGATTATCTAGCTGTTTGGATATTACTAGAAGTAATAAGGTAAAATAAAGGCCGCTGTTTTATGTTCTGAGATAAGAGGCGCCGTTGATATCGACGATGCACCCTGTCATGAAATCGGTTCCCTCTGACGCCAGTAGAACCGCGGCGCGAGCCACCTCTTCCGGCTTGGCTACTCTCCCAAATGGACTTTGATTCTTAATATTCTCTCCTTCCGGTCCCTCTAAGATAGGGGCTACCCGCTCCGTCTCAACATATCCCGGCGCAAGCGTATAGATGAAAATGTTATGTTTGATAAGTGCCTGGGCCATGGACTGGCCGAAGGAGTTGATACCTGCCTTGCTGGCGCCGTACGCAGGAGCAGTGGGTTCACCTCTAAAAGCACCTCGGGAAGAGATATTGACAATTTTTCCACCCCCCTGTTTTTTCATTTGCTGGATGGCACAAAATGAAACATTGGTGTGACCCACAAGATTTGCACCAAGCGTGCGGTCCCACACGGACACCCATTCTTCGTAAGACAAATCGTCAAAATTGAACTGTTCAATCAAAGCTGCATTGTTCACAAGGATATCCATACGGTCCAAACCAGTAACGACCTCTTCAACGATTCGGCTTGCTTCATCAGGCTGAGAGATATCTCCTTGAACAACTATATGTCCCTCGCCAGTCAGGCTGTTCAAAGTTTCTTTTCCGCCATTCTCGTTGCTGTGATAATGAACTGCAACAGTGGCGTTGGACTCGGCGAAAGCCTGTGCGATGGCTCTCCCAATTCCGCTGGATGAGCCTGTAACAAGAACTGTTTTCCCCCTGTAATCGATATTCATTTATTACCTCTATTTTTCATTTTCATATGTTTCCGTTATTCGGTGCCAAGTGGATTCTATGTTGCTTTGTTCTGTAAGGGGAGAACCCACACAAAGCCTTAGTGTGTACTTGTTATTCAGTTTGGTGTGTGTGAGATACATTTTACCACTGCTGTTCAGCTTTAAGAGAATCGCCTCATTGATCTCATCGCTGGTTTTTGCCCGGAAACAAACCAGGTTCAAAGGTGCCGGGGCCATAATTTCAAACCGATCATCTTTCTCAACAAAAGATTTGAACAGTTGCCCCAGTTCTACACCTTTTCGCACATGTGCCTTAAGTCCTTTTATGCCGTAGTGTCTAATAACAAACCAAAGCTTTAACGCGCGGAACCGCCGACCCAGCGGAATCTGCCAGTCGCGATAATCGATGACAGCATCGGATTTGCTTGGTTTGTTTTTCAGATACTCAGGCAGGATGGAAAGAGTGGTCAATAGTGCTTTTCTATTGGAAACAAAGAAAGCGTCGCAATCAAAATTTGTCAGCATCCATTTGTGGGGGTTAAAGCAGTAACTGTCCGCCATTTCCAACCCCTCATGAACCCAGCGAAACTCTGGGCACAGTGCCGCTGTTCCTGTCATAGCAGCATCCACATGGAGCCAGATATTTTTTTCTTTACAGATTTTCCCTATCTGAGGCAGCGGATCAAAGGCAGTAGATGAGGTGGTTCCGGAAGTAGCACAAACAAAGGCCGGTTTTTTCCCGTTCTTTAGGTCTTCCTCTATTGCCGCGGACAATGTCTCACTCTTCATGGCGAAAGTTTCATCTACTTCTATAAGCCTCAGGTTATCTTTTCCCAAGCCTGCAATCTTTACAGCTTTCTCTAAGGATGAGTGAGCCTGATTGGAAGTGTAAACTGTCAGTTCACTTTTTAAACCGGACTTATTACTCCCATAATTCGTTGCCCGCTCCCGACCCGCCAAAAGGGCACAAAGAGTGGCACTGGAGGCTGTATCGTGTATCACACCACCACCATTTGAAGAAGAGAGAAATTTTTTCGGCAAATCCAGCATCTTCACCAGCCAGTCCATTATATGTGTTTCCAGTTCAGTGCAGGCAGGGGAGGTGGCCCACAGCATGCCGTTGACACCGAGGCCCGAGGACAGCAGATCGCCCAAAATGGCTGGACCTGAAGCATTGGCAGGAAAAAAGGCATAAAAGTTAGGGGACTGCCAGTGACTGATGCCGGGTAGAATAATATCCTCAATATCTCTCATCACATCTCCAAAAGCTTCGCCTTCATGAGGTGGGTTATCAGGTAATTTGCTTCTGATATCGCCAGGAGCGACCTGAGACATGACAGGAAATTCACCGACTCTTTCATAATAGTCAGCAATCCAATCGATGACCTCTCGCCCTGCCTTTCGAAACTCCTCCGGCGTCATATCTGATCCCTTGGGCAAGGCTTATAGTTCTCCAAAAAATTGTCTGTGTCGGCGCAACATGCAGTCGTTCATCACGACCAAAAGGCTAGCATCTTCCGCCAGTTTTGCCGCTTCATCATTGATTACACCGTCCTGGAGCCAAAGGGCCCTGGCGCCGATCTCAACCGCTGCTTCAGAAATGGGAACCGCATGTTCCGGTCTGCGGAACACATCCACCACATCCACCTTGACCGGGATATCCAGCAATGAAGGGTAAGAAGTCATGCCGGCAATCTCTTTGTGGCCTGGGTTAACAGGGATAATATCATATCCCTGTTCTTTCAAGTACATGCCAACATAATGGCTGGGCCGTTCCGGCTTGGGGCTCATCCCTACTACTGCGACAGTTTTCATTTTAAAAATTTGATCGATGGTTTCCGGTTCGTTCATCACTTCCTGAAAAAGTTTCTAACAATATACGATGCAATATTTGGATTTTCCTTGAAACGCCTTATAGCATAAGCGTACCACTGGTCTCCGAAGGGGATGTAGTAACGTACCTTGTGGCCATCCTCCAATAATTGTTCCATCCTGTTTCCCATGGGGACACCATAGAGGACTTGAAATTCGTAGCGTTCTTTCGGGATGGCCTGATTTTCGATCCATGTCTCCAGTGTATCAATCAGATAGATATCGTGTGTGGCAATTCCGATATAGGCACCTTCAGAAAGCCCGGTTTGAACCAGCTTTATATAACTTTCTCTAATCTCTTTTCTATCGTGAAATGCCAGCTCTTCAGGTTCCAGGTAGATTCCTTTACAGATCCTCACATTAAGATTATGAGAGATCAACCGTTTGAGGTCCGTTTCACTACGGCGTAGATATGCCTGAAGGACCGGTCCCACTCCGGCATACTTGGATTTACACTTTTCGTACAGAGAAAGTGTGGTGTCTGTGAATGGCGTATTCTCCATGTCGATGCGGAGAAAGTTGCCGGTTTTCTCGGCTGTTTCCAGAAGGGCGAACAAATTGTCTTCTGCAAGTTTATCATTATAGCCGAGACCGAGATGAGTCAGTTTAATGGAGATGTTACAATCGAGGCTCGAGTCTGCAATCACTTCGAACAGTCGGATATAACTTTCGGTGATCATCTTGGCTTCTTCTATCGATCTTGAATGTTCGCCCAGAATGTCTAATGTCGCTGAGAATCCCAGCTGATTGAGCTCATGGACTATACCGAGTGCGTCACCTTCATTTTCTCCGGCCACATATCGCATGGCGAAAGGGCGGATGAAATTTCTTGGGAGCATGGGAAGAAAAAAGTTGAGTGAGCTGTTTACAAGTCCCATAAGAGAAGAGCGAATTTAGGTGAAGAGATCTCCTTCGTCAATCTGTTTTGGATGAAACAAACAGACAAATTTCATATAATGAAAAAAAGCGTTTTAGAACCCTTTCTTGACGGAAATTGCCTTGCATGACCATAGGGGTAACAATAAATTCTTTGCCTGTTATTAACAGCTCAACATGAATGTATAGAGACTTTGGAACTTCATTTATTTTTGTCCTGATCGGCATTATTCTTGTTGCTGTTCCCCTGGTGATACAGAGGATACTGTCACCCCATCATCGAAAGACTCCTGACAAGTTGTCAACCTATGAGTGTGGGGAGGACGTTGAAGGCCCTGCCTGGGTCAAGTTCAATATTCGTTTTTATGTTGTGGCACTTATTTTTATCATTTTTGACGTTGAGGTTGTTTTTCTTTTTCCATGGGCCGTTGTCTACAAGGAACTGGGCCTTTTTGCTTTTGTGGAGATGATGATTTTTCTGGGCATACTTGCACTGGGACTGGCGTATGTCTGGCGAAAAGGTGATTTGGAGTGGGTTAAGGTTTCCGTTCCATATGGTCGTGGCCGATATCGGAAGTTGACCATATTAGAAGAAACTCCCACACCACCTGTTCCTGCGCCTCAGGAGACAGCGGCCTAGTCTAGCCATCTGGATTGATGGATCTTGCGGGGATTATCGGAATTATCAATGCGAAATTTGGGGAAGACTTTGTATCCATTGATGAAGAAGTTTCAACAGACACAGTCAGATTAACGCCGGAGCAGTGGGGTCAATTGGCCCCTTTCCTTCGGGAAACGCCGGAACTTTTCTTTGATGCCATGATGTGCATCACAGGTATTGATGAGGGGGTAGAGAGTGAAAATCTGGCCGTTGTCTACAACCTCCACTCCATGAAGCATAATCACAAACTCGAGATATATGTCTCCACGCCGAAAAGTGTCCCGAAGGTTCCTTCGGTGGAGCAGATTTGGCGAATTGCTGACTGGTTCGAAAGGGAAGTTTTCGATATGTATGGTATAGAATTTGATGGACATCGTGACTTGCGCAGAATTTTGCTTCCAAGCGACTGGGAAGGTTTTCCCCTTCGAAAAGATTACGAATTTCCTGAAACGTGGCACGGAATAGTTGTTGATAAGATGAAAGAAGGATGGGAGTAACTATCGAACAAGAACTGGGCTCTGTCCATGGAGAAGAGATGGTCCTCAATATCGGGCCGCAGCATCCAAGTACGCACGGGGTGCTTCGACTCAAGGTCCACACCGATGGTGAAATCATTACAAAGATTATACCCTACATAGGATATCTTCACAGGTGCTTTGAGAAGCATTGTGAAAACCTCACCTACGAGCAGGCGATTCCCTTTACAGATCGCTGTGATTACATCGGTTCTATGAACAACAATTTTGGTTACGCCGTTGCTGTGGAACAGTTAATGGAGATCAAAGTTCCGGAAAAAGTGGAGTTCATTCGGGTCATTGTGGCTGAAATGAACCGTATCGCCAGCCATCTATTGGCCATAGGTACTTTTGGACTTGACGTAGGTGCATTTACACCCTTTCTTTACTGTTTTCGCGATCGGGAAAGGATTCTGGATCTTTTTGAAATGCTTTGTGGTGCCCGCTTGCTTTACAATTACATTTGGATAGGTGGTGTTTCTCATGATTTTCCCGTTGGGTGGGTGGAAAAGACGTATGAATTTCTCGATTATTTTGAACCCAAAATCAATGAATACAACGACTTACTCACCTACAACAAAATTTTTATAGAACGATCAGCCGATGTGGGTGTGATTCCTGTCGATGTGGCTATCAGCTATGGCGTCACAGGTCCCAACCTTCGTGGCTCGGGAGTCCGGTGGGATCTCAGAAAGGATGACCCCTACGGCATTTATGATAGATTTGAGTTTGATATTCCCATCGGTACTGGCGCAATGGGTTCTGTAGGCGATTGCTGGGACAGATATTACGTACGTGTGAGAGAACTGGAGGAGTGTGTAAAGATTATTCGCCAAGCGCTGGATGCTCTGCCTCGCGATGGCGATGTGCATGCCGCTTTGCCGAAGAAGATCAGACCAAAGGCGTCATAATCGAACTGGCCATTGGTTGGTTGAACGGCGGTATCGTCTATCGGATTTTCCGGCATAAAACCGGGCTTTGCCGTCTCCAATTTTTCAACGACGTTACGAACCAGGTGGATCCCATTTTTATCAGTGTGCACGCCATTGGGGAACAGCGCGGCCGGAACCCGAACGGCTCCATCCGGCGCCTCGGGTCCATAATGCAATACAGCGTCCGAGTGCTCTGTCCTTTTAATGTCATGGCATTGATCAAGGAAGGCACAAACAAATTCAAGCTCCGGTCGAAAAGCCTCCAACGAAGGATGGATGGACAATCGATAAGGGA
>SCKS01000009.1 GCA_004124465.1 Fidelibacterota bacterium | reverse complement strand
GAAAGAGAGGACATACATGGCGAACTTGGGCACTCCCAGTGAAAGATCAGGCGAAACAATGGCGCTGAAAATGAGTTACTGAAATTGAGGAAGTTCACCAAGAGCACCTTCCGGAAAATTGAAAGCGGTAATATTCACCAGTCCCACACCGGGCGATACTTCCATGAGGTTAAGGCGAGAGGGAATGTGCTGCTGAAACAGATCGGTCTCCACTTCAAAGAAAGTGGTCAGTGCGAAATCAAATTCCCAAACGAGAAAATTTTCACCAGGGGTATGTTTCATGGCCTATTATCCTATCAAAAAGTTGTATTTATCAGCAGCACGGAGAATAATATCTGAACCCTTGTCCAGTTGATTTTTTGTATGTTCAGAAGTGACGAACGCCCGGATTCGTGATCTATTCTTCGGTACCGCCGGAAACATCATGAGGGAAATATCGATACCTTCACGTTGAAGGTAATCACTCAATGGGAGGGTCAGTCTCTCATCACCGTAAATAACTGGTATAATCCAGCTGGATGAGGTGCCGATGTCAACATGCCCCTTTAGTTTTTCTCTGAGATAGTTTGCGTTATAGTTGAGACGTTTTCTCCTCTCTTTGCCATCAGCTCCTCCTGCAAGCTCGAGGGATTTGATGAGCCCGCCTGTCACTCCTGGATCCAGAGCACAGGAGAACATTCGAGATCTGGCATAATAATTCATGTAGTTGGTAATTTTCTTATTGGCGTAGATGCAACCGCCTACTCCGCCGAAAGATTTACTGAATGTGGCGATAATCATATCGGCTTCAGATAGGACATCCTGTTCTTCGCAAACACCTCGGCCGTTTTCTCCCGCTACAAGTAAAGAGTGTGCTTCATCCACCAACACAGCCGCCCCATATTTGTGTGATATATCTATGATGTCTCTTAGGTTGCCATAATCTCCGTCCGTACTGTAAACTCCCTCGCAGCAGACCAGAATTCTGGTATTCTCGTAATCGATCCTCTTTAGAACTTTTTCCAGAAATTCAGTATCGTTATGACGGAAGAGAGAGATTTTTCCCTGAGAGAGAATTGCGCCGTCGATAAGCGAAGCATGTGAGGACCGGTCAAGGACTACATGGTCGCCCTTATGAATGAAAGCTGAAATGACCCCTAGGTTCGCACCATAACCTGAAGAAAAGAGAGATACACCATAATCCTTTTGTCCAAAGAATTTGACAATGCTATCCTCAAGTTCTTTGTGGATCTGAAAAGTGCCATTCAGTAGGGGTGAGCCGGTGGCACCCAATCCGTAAAGATCAAGTGCTTTTTTTGCGGCATCAATTACATCGGGATGATAAGAATAACCAAGATAGTTGTAACTGGCAAAGCTGATGAGATTATACTCATCGCCGCTCTCCCGACGAACCGAGATCTCCGGCCGCTGAGCAGCTAAATGAGATACTTCAAAAGTGTACTTGTTGGCACCTGTGACCATTTGACGCCATTTATCAAACTGGTCGATTTCAGCGTGATCCTTCCCGGCGCTCCTGGAAAACATATCCAGGGTGTACTGGGTGTAAGGTTCTTGTTTTATAAGTTTATCAAAAAAGTCTGCCATTGTCTGAGATTCAGATTATAATCAGTTACAAATTTGATAGGAAAAATACAGAGCGATGATGACTTATTTAGCGCTAATTTAGTTGTTGCTGACGGGGTAAATCAATTCATTTCCGCCGCGTGATCCATATCAAACAGAAGTAAGTTATTTTTGATTAAATTCAGATTTGGAATAGGTTTGGTAACTATCAATGGAAAATCACACAGAAATACTCAATAAAGTTGCTGAAAGGATCAAAGCTTTCGAGCAGGGCGGTGGAGATATGGAAGAAGATCTCTGGCCACCAGCAAGAGAGGTGCTGGCTGAGCTTAAGTCCATTCTCCAGGAGGCTAATCCTCCTGTGATTCATCAGTCAGACAGCGACTAGTCTAACCAATCTTTTAGCTAAATAATGCTGAGAAAGGTTACCATATTCTTTTTATGTCTTGTCCTGACAGGTCAACTGTCTGCCCAGGAAACCATTGCTCGTGTTACTAAGATGCGGGGTGATATCCGTCTCAAGAATCTCAATAAAGCAACTTTCTCTCCGGCCAAGCCGGGTGCACCCATCATTTCCGGTGATGTGATCAACGTCGGAAAAGAAAGTTTCTGTATGGTCATTTTTCTCGATGATAAAAGTGTGCTGAAGATTCGGGAGGATACACAGTTCCAATTTATTGACACGGAAAATACACGGACGCTGGGCATTGAGTTCGGAAAGATCCTCTCTGATGTGAAAAAAGACAAAAAGAAAGATTTTCGAATAGAGACGCCGGTATCTGTTGCTAGTGTGAAGGGGACGCAATTTTGGTCTGTTATTAACCGGATGGGCTTTGACAAGTTCTACGGTCTGGAGGGGATGGTAGATGTTTTCAACGCTGTCAGTGGACAGTCTGTAGCTCTCGGTCCCGGTGAAATGACACTTTCCACAGCCACTGGACAAGTCCTTACATCTCCCGCCGATCCTGAGGAGGTACCTGAAGATCCAGAGGAAGAGATTGAACAGGAACCTGAACCGGAAGAAGAACCTCAGGATTCTGAAACCGAACCGGAGCCAGAAGAGGTGCCTGAAGAAGAAGTTGAAGAACCTCAGGAAGATCTTTTCCAGGAGGAAGAGGAACCTCAGGACATTTTTGAAGAGGAAGAGACACCGGAAGAAGAACCAGAGGCTGAAGAAAGTCCTGAAGAAGCAAAAGAACCTCCTACTCCTCCGGAGAAGCCGTTCAATATGGGACTCGGCGTAGGTTCAGCTACAATAGATGGTGAGATCTACAATCAGATCGCTCTGAGACCCGAGTTTAAACTGGGTAACTTGGGCATCGGGCTCGATCTTGTCCTTTATATTGACAATGAAGGAAATGTCAGAAAGGACGAGTGGGATGAGGCGAGCGATTTTGTCGATAAGTTCCTCTACATTCGCTGGGGCGAAAAGTCTGATCCGTTCTGGTTCAAAGTGGGTTCCCTGGAAGGAGTAACACTGGGTTACGGTGGTCTCCTATCCGGCTATTCCAACATGATGGAGTTTCCTTCAATCCGACGGGTGGGCCTGAACACAGGCGCCAATTTTGGCAATTTCGGCACTGAGCTGTTCTTCTCCAATGTGAAGGACTTTACACGCGGCGGTACACTTATGGGCCTGAGGGGTACTTTCACCGTTTCTGAGAACCTTCCCCTGAAGCTGGGTGTAAGCTATGTAACAGACATGAACCAGTTCTCCGGGCTGAAAGATATAGATGACGACTCTTATCCGGATATCTTTGATGATTTTCCTGACAGTACAAATCTTTGGAATGACACGGACCGCGACGGTATACCTGATCCCCATGATGGGCTCGACAGTTCTCGGTGGGACATTGATGCCGACGGCGACAACATTTACGATGCGCTGGACGACTCTCTTTCTCTGAAGCCAATGCCGTTCAGTATTGAGGAAAATAAGAGTGTTGCCAATGGATTCACCCTCGATGTAGGATATCCAGTTGTGCAGGGGGAGTCCTTTAACCTTGTGGTCTATTCTGAATTGAATAGGCTCAGTTTTCCGGCTGTGGAGACGGAACAGTTCACTCGAATTGAACGAGGTGGTACGGGGATTACCATACCGGGGCTAAGGGCCAGCATGTTTGGCTTTATAAATATGAGTGTGGAATACAGGATCAAGAATGATTATTTCCTTCCGCAATTTTTTGATCAGGCTTACGATCTGAACAGGATCCTTCCTGTTTACTCAGACACGGGGACGGTGGTTTTTACAAAAGATATGCTGGTATTTGCCGATTCTACCACAGCAATCAACACAAAAGGGTATTATGGATCTCTGGGGTTCGATCTTTTGAATATAGCAACTCTGAGCACCTCCTATGCCAACATGGTTGCTGATACCACAAAATTCAGAAGTTTTAGTGCGTTTTTAACAGTTAATGCTGAGAATATTCCAAAACTAAGCGAGGCGCAAATATTTTACCAGAGGAACAATGATGAAAATCCATTCGATTTCGAAAACCCTACGATAAATACGGTACTGGGTTACCGGGTTGGGTACGAAGTGGCGAAAGGAGTCAGCCTGGTTTGGAATTTCCGGCAATTTTACCGAGACACGGGGACAGGGCTTGAGCCGGTGAAGCAGACCACCATCGAAACTGTTTTTGACTTTTAAATTGGTTACTTATGGTAATTTTATGAACATGAAGACAGTATTAAAGTTTGATTCCGGCAGGAAAGGTTTTGATAAAGCGATTTTTATTTTATTGATTTTGGCGGTGATAATTGCTGTGTTAGGTGCTTTCTGGATTTATCCATTTTTTCGATTGGAGGCAACATGAACATATCTATCGAATATTGTAATATGTGAAACTATCTACCCAGAGCCGCCAGTTTGGCGAACGAAATACTCGAAAAATATGGTACCGATGTGAAAGAACTTACTTTAATCCCCTCAGGAGGAGGCGTGTTTGAAGTTATTAAGAATGGTGATCATATCTTTTCCAAAAAGAGTCTGGACCGCTTCCCTGATGATGGGGAAGTCATGAATCTGATTGAATCTGGTTAAAACTATATTGAGAGTCTTTCTGTTCTGTCAGTTTTTACTTGCTGTTCAGGAGCCTGAAGTTGTCGTTCTATCCATCAAAGTGGGATCTTCCATAGATGCAGCTGAAAATATTCTTATGGGACTCTTTCCTGATATCAAAGGATTTGACAGTGCTCAGTTTTACAAAATATCTGACAATAGATACATGGCTAAGATCGTCTTTATGGACAGGTCTCGCCGGCGGTTGAAGAAACGTCACTATTCATGGAAACAGTTTCAGAGATTAAAGTATCTTGCCGGCAGTCATCCTGAAATCACAGATGAACAGCGTGAGCAGCAGATGGATTATCTCACCTATCTCCGTGCGCATAATATTCTGGATGACATCCCGCCTAACACATTTTGTACCCTGAAGAATGCCAGGGGTCATCGTTTTAAGGGAACCTTTATTGGTTACGATGAAAGAACGGTCACGCTTCAGTCATTGACCCAAAGGCTCCGATTTCCAATAGAGGATCTTGAATCGATTACTTACCGACCATTCATTGATGACGGCCAGCCGTGGAAGAAGTTTCTGGCCTTTGCCATAGGATCCCTGGGCGGTGTGGCTCTGGCAGAAGTGTGGAACGAACAAAAGTCACCCCGGATTGATACGGTGTGGCATAACCGCTTTACAGGGATGGGCGTAGGTCTGCTTTTTGGGATGGAAATGTTTGAGGCTGTATCCGTATTGACCTCTCCAACCCGGTATATTGCACTGACACAGGAAGAATTGGCAAAAATGAAATGAAACCTCTACATTCTAAGAGTAATCATTTTTTGAGACGGAGGAATAAACATGGCTGAAGAACAGGCCCAAGATATAGATACCCAAAAACAGTATCTTATGGCCAAGATCAATGAATTAACCGATGGAATTGCCCCAGGTTACGGGGAAGCTTTTCTCGAAGAGCTCATGGGGCGCCTGGAAAAAACAGTTTCCGAGTTTAATGAGGAAGTGTCGGAGTTACTTGAGTCTCTCAAGGTCCGCTCTGCCGAGAGAGATGAGAAACTTAAAGAGATTATGGAGAGTGGGGATGATTCCGCAGCTGAACCATCTGCTGTTAATGGTGATGTATCAGCAGCCGAATCGGAAGTGAGCGATTGGGAAAAACGACTTGAATCCAAGGCCAGTGATGCCGGCGGCGAAACTGAGGCTGCTTCCAAAAGTGATGAAGAAAAGGAAGAGGAGAAACCAAAGAAGAAAGGTTTTTTCAGTAGGAAAAAGAAGAAAGAGAAAAAGGAAAAGAAATAGAAGTAAAGACAGCGCCCCAGGTTATTTATTAGATATTGCCAGGATCACACTCATTCTGATCCTAACTCGGCAGTTCAGACGGTTTTCATTTTTTTATCATTGAGAAAAAATACATCTCCTCATCGCCATGGCGGTGGTTGCTGAGAGAGACGTCAACAAAACCGGAATCTAAAAGAAGTAGTTTAATGTGTGCTGGATCTGAATTGGGACCATCACCATGGGTATGGCCCTTTTCCAGTTTTTCATCAGCGATATAAAATCGCCCGTTATTTTTTAAAATACGTAACACTTCAGCCAATCCTTTTCCCATATCATTCCAATGGTAAAATGAATTGACAGCCATGGCAACCGTAACCGATCCGTCATCCAGAGGAATACTTTCTGCTCTTCCATCCATATACTTAATGATTGAGCTGTAGGGATCGTTAGTGCTTTTTTCTTTTGCAATCTTAATCATGCCGGAGGTTGGATCGATACCAATCACTTGACCCTGGCTAACTTTTTTAGCTAGTGCTCGGCATGATGTCCCACTGCCGCAGCCGATATCCAATACTACGTCTGTTTTATCAAAGAAGGCTAGCTCTACGGCCAATTTGGTAGAGAAATGGTCTCCATATTCCTCTGTGTACCATTCGGCCGTCTCATCATCCCATATGAGGTCATGATGAGGTTCCACTGTGGAGTTATCTAAATTTGGGTGCGAAGTTCTGATGTTGCCACATCCTTATCACTTTTCCAGAGTTATCGGTCTCGAAAATTATTTCTTCCCCCAATTCATCATCATCGCGGATACGCCTAAAAGTGCCATCCTCAATATATTTTAATTTAGTTATCCCCTTTACAGGTGAGGTTGTAGGCAGTCCCACCATTGCCAGCTCACCTTCCCATGATATAACAGCTGTTTCGCCGCCCCAGGGTGCTTCGCTGTAGTGACCCAGATATTTTTCAAATTCTGGTTTTAGTGATTTGATTTCGTCCTCAGAATTTGCGTCCTTCAATGCAGGAGAAAAGATCTTATATACCTGCTGAGCAAACATACGGGAGTTCACACCAGAAGCATTGGTCATAAAGACAGTAGCTACTTTATTATTTGACTGAATCAGAAGCTGAGATCGGTAACCAGGGCAACTACCGCCATGTCCAATAAATTTTTTATCGTCATCTCGCCAGACAGAAAAACCCAGTCCCCATGCTGGTTGCCAGTCCTCATCAAGGAAATGAACACGGTGCATTTCACGAAGTGTATTGGCATTAATAATTTCATTTCCCCCGTTTTCAAGGAGCCGGAACTGCCATGAAGCAAACTTTGCAAGATCATCAACAGTAGAACTGAATCCCGCCGCTGGACCGATGCCTTGAGCGTGAAACAATTCTACCTGAGGACGTTCTCCATTCCTGTTCCGGGCTGAATGGCCTACTGCCAACTGTTTGCCATAGAGCTTTTTAGGCATAACGGTTCTTGTATCTTCCAGACCGAGGGGCTTGATAATATTATTTTCAATATAGGTATCAAAATCAGTTCCCGAAACCTTTGCAACAATCTCACCGGCCAGTGTCAGCCCAAGGTTGGAATACTGGAAATAAGTATCGGCCGGGTACAGAGTTTCCTGAGAAGAAATTTTTTCTTTTATCGATTTGCTTGATGGAAAAGGAAAATCAGGGGGAGACCAGTAAGGAAAATCTGATTCTCTAGGTAATCCTGAAGAATGAGTAAGTAAACTTTGAACTGTCGCTTCGCCCTTCTCTGAGTACAAATTGTCAATTTCGAACCAAGCTAAATGCTTTGAGACAGGATCATCAAGACGCAGTTTTCCTTGATCCCTAAGTTGCATAATGGCAATACTGGTAAAAAGTTTTGAGATGGAGCATATGCTGTGTACAGTTTCAGATGTTGCCTTAACCCTTTTGTCAGGATTTGCATAACCAAAGCCACCGCTCCAGATGATTTTCTGATCATGGACCACAGCAGCTGATAATCCTGGTAAGCCTTCATAGTCACGCTGAGCCTCTAGCCATATCTCCAATAATTTTACCGCTTCAGAAACACTAGGATGATCAACAATTTTCCTCGATTCAGCAAGATTAATCGCCAGCAAAAAAATAAAATGGACTAATATGAATCTTTTCATTATATCTCCCTTTGTATTATTTACTCTTCTCCTGTCCTTTGATCATTTCAACTACCGGAACAAGAAGATCATTCGGAACCGGTACGGTGAGATTGTAATGACTGATTTTCCATTCTCCTCCAAATTTTTCCAATACACCTGTTCCTCTGCATTCTCCGTATTTTGCGTTCACCACTGTTTCATCAAACCATGCCGTATCCCTGTTTTCATTGAAATAGATATTACGTGAGGTGGGGGTATAGGTCCACCCTTTGCCCGTGTCAAATCGAGCGTTTGCGTAGGTTTTGAATTCTCCAATAGGCCATCTTTCTGTGGCGTCCGTACCCATGAAAACTGCATCATCAGAATAAAGTGAAAAGTATTTCTTTCCATCAGCTTCATGAGCATAAAGGTGGAGTGCGTCCAGGGTTGAGGTCACTGCCTTTCTGTCCTGATCCTGGGCTTGTAAAGTGGTTATGGTTAACAGCAAAAGCAGTGATATTCTGATGTACTTTTTAACCAATTTCCCACACCTTGAATTTTGTTTTTCAGTCAAGTTTATGGGATATACGGAAAAGTTATCATCATTTTCTATGAGATCATATTCTCGGTTATTAATCCTTTTTTTCAAATGGTCAATTGTATCGTTCATTAAATATATTTTATTGATTCGCATATTTGACTCCTAGCCGTTAATATTATTTTACTTAGGGATAAAACGAGGAACAGATTTTGAGTATTCAGCATAAACATCACCAAATCTGTTAATTAGCTCTTTTTCTTCAAGTAATACTATTAGGTATAAATTTAGGATTAAGATAATTGTCATGATGTATACTCCCTGAAAGTTTGTAATTAATGCATAGCCAATGAATCCCAACTGGATTTCAACATATCTTGGATGTTGTATTTTTCCATAAATACCATCCGTCAAGAGTTTTCCAGGGTATCCATTCTTTATTTTATTTTAAAGGGCTCAGTTACAGCATTTGTTCCTATACCTCGTTTCGATTCTTTGACCATTTTCGCAACTTCTTCCATAAGTCTGGAATTGTTAGTCACGATACCATCCTTAATCGTGTGAACAACTCCCCTGGTGCGAATCATCTCACCATTTTCATCTAAGGTCAAAGCACCGAAGCTATAAAGGAATCGAAGATTATATGCGGGGTTGCCGTCTACCAACGCCAGATCCGCAATGTAACCTGGTCTGACAAGCCCCAATTTTTTCTGTCGAAGTGTTTGAGCACTGTTAAGAGTAGCTGATTTTATCACTTCAAGATTGTGCAGTCCTGATTCTCGGAGAAGTTGTAGTTCCCGGACGTTTGAGAATCCCGGTGTGGCCCAGATATAGTTATCATCTGTTCCATAGGCAACACGACCGCCTCTTTTATTGAATTCATAGATAAGGTCTCCCCACAGATCAAAAGCGTAATACCAGTAATATTCATCATCGGAGGTCCAGTCGTAGTGATAAGAGCCATGATAAGCCGGATTGGGGAGGTTCCAGTTGATTAGGGCTTGATGGGTATACTTCTTATGCCACGGCAAGCTTTGTGACCGCACAATGTCCCGATTGGCTTCGTATACCACTCGGGTGGGGAGCATGGTTACACCATAGGCAACAAGAGAGTCAGCCACTTCTGAAAGAAGTCTTTCTTTATCGGCATCAACCCAAACTTTACCAGCGTGGCGGAACCTGGCATTTTCATTATTGTAATTATAGTCACGAGGGAAGTCCTGAACATTGTGGTCCAACGAAGATTCACCATAACCGTAATGGTGTTCAATCATAGTAACCCCGAGCCGAGCCGCATCCACAGCATGAACCACAGCATTTGAGGAAGGAGGGAGGTGAACGGTGGTAATGCCGCCGTTTTCCCAGACCGCCTTACAGGCAGCGCCGAACAACTCTTGACTCCAAGCCTGTCCACCGACGCTAACCACGTGAGCACCTTGGGCAATCATTCTACGGACGATCTTGTCCGCATTCTTTGGGTCATCCTTTTCGACTTGCGTCATATCGACATTTCTTCCCCAACCCCAGATGGGAAAAAGACGGGGAGCTAGGATTTCATTTTTCTTGCTTTTTTCCGCTTCAGACATGCCGGCTTCAAGTCCCCGGTCGGCAGCGGGTACAAGTGTTGTTACACCATGAGCCAATTTCAAGTAATAGACATATTCGATCTCCATAGGTTCTTTCCGGAGATGCATGTGCAGGTCGGTCATTCCTGGCATGGCATATAATCCGGTTCCATCTATCAATCGATCGCCTTTGGCACGGTCGGTATCGCCACGTCGTTCAGCAGTGACAGGATCGAAAGGTGTCATTTCAGTGATCATGTTCTTCTCTATAACGATATCATAAGGCCCAACCGGTGGACCACCGTGGCCTGGTATCACCATAATGTTCTGGATCACCAATTTGTCGTATGGTCCTTCAGCAAGATCTCCAAATCGTTTTGGTGAAGCGTAAACATTTTTTATAATGAAAAGGGTCAATAAAAAGCAGAAGAATCGTTTCATCCTTAACCTCACTTTACATTTATTTCCCAGAATTGTCTCACTTATTGTATCAGTTTAGAATACTGACCCACAAAACGCAAGCCAATCAAATGAAATCTTTAAACTGTTTTGGCGTGTAGAGCTTGGGAACAGAAATTCAGATGAATTCTCTGTGAAGAACGCCTGTAAGGCATCCTATAGCGCCAGCAGCTTTGCTAAGTTCAGAAACATCAATCGCATGACATTTGATCTTGAGATTTTCAAGAAATGATTGAAGATTGGGATTTCCGGCGGGCATGACAATTTCCCGGGGTGCAATGGTAACAAAATTGAATCCGGAATGAGCCAATGTCTCCCTTGGATCCGGAAGGTAAACGATCTTATATCCAGACTCCGATAGCGCATCAGCACCTGCGTATACAAGCCTGAGAGGCCAACCGATGGCCAGATCTTTATCCAGAAAACGAAGCATACCCATGAGGTGCATGGTGCCAACAGGCATATCCACATTAGCAACAGTGGCACCCATATTTTCGAGCACTTGCGTCACCTGCCGCTGACCTTCTTCATTGGTACGAAGTCCGCGGCCGACAATGGCAAAATCAGGTCGGATCCACATGGCATCGGCACCTTCGAAAGTGCCTGTGCCGCCTACACTTCTTATGATAGGCATTCCGAGATCTGCTACACGCCGGGCCGCCCACCGTTCCTCTCCAGCTCTAACAGTAGAAGCCGGCCGTGCCATGATGATACCTTCAGGGGTTGAAAAGAGAAGGTCGGCGAGAAACATCTGATTGGGAGCAGATGGCCCTTCAGGATCAACATAATGGACCTCTACACCAGCGTTCCGGTATGTTTCTGCTAAGGCATCGTGTTGATCTTGAGCCTTGGCCAAGTCGATGTTGGCAAGCATCTGAACCTTCTCCGGATCGGCCGAGGCTGTCAGTTCATTACCGGGACGGTGAAGAAGAACCGTTTTCAAAGGGGCATATTCGCTGTTGATTCCGCACCTAGTCCATACTGATCCCAGCTCAGAATGAAGGGGGTCCGTGCGTGGAGACCAGCCGGGGCCGCCGTAGGCGGAATGATTAAGTGGATTAGATCTGTCTGCCATGAAATAGTGTGGTGAAGAAGGTATATACCGTAAACTGTTTGTTCCAACTCTTAACTTCTGACGGTAAATTCGAATGAAGATTCGGGGGGCCGTAGCTCAGTTGGGAGAGCGCAGCGTTCGCAACGCTGAGGTCGTGGGTTCGATCCCCATCGGCTCCACTTTGGCTATGGTATATTACCCTACTTATTTTTCTTAGAATCAAGCGGAGTAAACGCTGGTGAGTTATCAGGTATTAGCACGGAAATACAGACCTGAAAAGTTTCAGGATGTTCTTGGTCAGGAGCATGTAACCAAGACATTGTTAAATTCTTTTGAGCGGGATCGCATTGCACATGCATATCTATTTTCTGGGCCGCGGGGAGTAGGTAAGACCACCACCGCCCGCATTTTGGCAAAAGCGCTTAACTGCCTGAATGAGAGTAACGGAAGTCCTTGTAATGATTGTCAGAACTGTGATGAGATAGCCTCATCCCGGAGTATGGACGTTCTTGAGATAGATGGCGCATCCAACCGCGGAATCGATGAGATTCGAAATTTGAGGGAGTTAGTTAAGTACGCGCCAATCAACGCCAAGAACAAAGTGTTCATCATTGATGAGGTGCATATGCTTACTCAGGCGGCCTTCAACGCTCTGCTTAAAACCCTGGAAGAACCGCCACCTCACGTCAAATTTATTTTTGCTACTACCGAACCAAATAAAGTTTTACCTACTATTCTTTCACGATGCCAGCGGCACGATTTCCACAGGATGTCATTAGGGACCATTGAGAAAGGTTTGAGAACAATCATTGAAATAGAAGGGATAAAAGTTGAGGAGAGTGTACTCCATCTTATCGGCAATATGGCAGACGGCAGCATGCGGGATGCCCTGAGTCTTACCGATCAGCTTATCGCTTTTTGTGGTGACTCTGTCACCCTGAAAGCTGCAACTGAAATGTTAGGCATTATTCCAAATGATCTATTCTTCAGCATCACCGATGCCCTCAAGACAAAGGACCACAGTGCTTTACTTGTTCAACTGTCGGAAGTTCACGCCAAGGGTTTTGCCCTTACTGATTTTATCGGTGGACTCAACCGCCATTTGCTAAACCTCCTTATTGCAAGTGGGGAAAAGGGTGGCCAGTTACTGGACATGACTGATGACCTGAAGCAACGCTATTCAGAAGAGAGTAAAGGCTTGAATCCACGCGATCTTATCCGACAGATTGATCATGTTACCGTCATGGAGTCAGAATTAAAGCATGTTCAGCAACCGAAGATTTATGTAGAGGCCATGATACTTAAGCTTGCTGAAATGGATGCTTCAGTCAATATTGCTGACATCCTGAAAAAACTGTCTTCAGGAAACACTGAAACAAATTATACTGAAGAACAAAATGCAACTGAGATTTTCCAGCCGGAACCGGAATCGACGGTTAAGGAAGAATCTTCGACTGCGGCAAGAGAAACCGCACCGGAAAAGAAAGAGGCAAAATCTTCGGTTGAGAACAGTCCGCAGTTTAAGCAAGTTATCAAACGGTGGGAGGAGGTTGTGGCCAAAGTTTCCGAAAATGGAACGTCCATCAGCACCTTTCTCTCTCACGGTAAGCCGATCGAACTTTCAGGAAAAAGACTGACTATAGGCTTTCCGAAGAAATATAAATTTCAACTGGATGTATTGAAGAAAAATATGAGAAGAATCGAAACCAGTATTATGAAAGTGCTGGACCAAGAAATGAGGGTAGAATTCGTTTTGGTGCAAAATGAAAAAGCTTCTATTGATAAAACAGAAGAAACTCATCCCGTCACTCAGCGTATGCTTGAATTATTTGGTGGTGAAATCCTAGATTAATTATCTGTATTAGGAGGCGTTATGTTTACAAAAGGTAATTTTCAAAATATTATGAAACAGGCCAAAAACGTTCAGGAGAAACTTGAAGCCACTCAGGCTGAACTGGAAAAACTGGAAATAAAAGGTCAGGCAGGTGGCGGCATGGTCGTTGCAATGGTAAACGGCAAGCAGGAACTTTTATCTTTAAAGATCGATCCTGAAATTCTCACCGATGATGTGGAGATGGTAGAGGATCTCATCGTGGCGGCTGTGAATCAAGGTTTGAGCAAAGCGGGAGAGGAATCTCAGAAACGTATGTCCGGTATTTCGGGCAGTGTGTTGGGCTCACTGGGAGACCTCGAGATTCCAGGCACCTAATACGGAATGGACGCCCTTCCTGAATCGCTGAATAGATTGATAGACGGTCTCTCTGATTTTCCCGGCATTGGGAAGAAAACAGCTGAGCGGATGGCTTTTTATCTGTTGAAATCGAATGACGGCTGGGCACAGAATCTGGCCAAGGCCATTATGGACGTAAAAGAGCAAATCCATGAATGTCCCATATGCCACAATATTTCTGACACGTCCCCGTGCTCAATCTGTTCAGATACCAAACGAGATCCGTCACTACTTTGTGTTGTTGAAGATACTACAGATTTAGTAGTTTTCGAGAAGACGAATCATTTCCGCGGGAAGTACCATGTTCTTGGCGGTGTTCTGTCTCCACTGGATGGTATCGGTCCGGAGGATTTGCATTTTGATACATTGCTTGAAAGAATAAATGGAGAAGAAGAGGTGATCATAGCCACAAATCCAAACGCTGAGGGTGAAACCACTGCTCTTTATCTGGCTAAACTCCTGAAAGAGCATAACATTAAGGTAACACGACTGGCCAGCGGAATTCCTGTGGGTGGTGACTTGGAATACACAGATGAAGCAACATTGGTGAGCGCCTTGGAAGGTCGTAGAGAGATCTGACATGCTACCCAATATTCTTACTATTGGTCGTATTTTCCTTACGCCGCTTTTCATCCTTTGTCTTTTTTATGAGGCGCCGTGGTCGAAGGTGTGCGCACTGGGGATCTTTATTATCGCCTCCATAACGGACGCTTTTGATGGTCATATCGCTCGGAAACGTGACCTTGTGACCAAGACTGGTGAATTCCTGGATCCACTTGCTGACAAGATTTTAGTAATTTCAGCTTTCCTGTCGTTTGCTCTCCTTCACAAGATTCCATTCTGGATGGTAGGGCTCATTGTGTTCAGGGATCTGTTTGTGACTGGACTGCGAATGCTGTTTCTTAACAATGGTATCAGCCTTGTCACCAGCAAGATTGCGAAAGCAAAAACAGGCGTTCAGGTAGCGGCTATTATTTTTGTGCTTAGCTATCTGGCTTTGAAAACTCTTTCCTTTGTTGATGCTTCTCAGATTATCATATTTATCGACACTTTCAATCTTATATGGGCCACTGTTTTTTCAGCGACCATATTTACAGTCTATACGGGACTGCATTATTTGTTTATCAACCGTGCCGTTATTGCAGCCTTTGTTGACAATTCCAGCGACGATGCGTGAGGACGGCTCTCGTCCATTCTGCTAACTGGCTCGCAACCTGCTTCCGAATCGGATATCTCCCTTTAGCTCCAGGCACTTGGGGAAGCGCCGCCGCATTGATTGCCTGGCGTCTATTACCCCAAATGGAACTATTCAGACTTTCATTGATCGTGATTGTGATCTTTCTTGTTGGTGTTATTGTTTCTACCATTGTTTCTAATGAAGAGCGTAACAGCGATCCTTCCAAGGTTGTCATCGATGAATGGGTAGGCATGTGGATTGCCCTACTCATGATCCCGAACGAATGGTTGTGGCTCGGGATTGCATTTATTCTGTTTCGAATATTTGATATTGTAAAAGTGTATCCAGCTAATCGTTTCGAACGCCTCCCCGGCGGCTGGGGAATAATGATGGATGATGTGGTGGCGGGGCTCTATGCTGGTGTTATAACGCAGGCAGCGGCCCTTTTCCTATGAAGAGTGCCATTCTTACAATTGGTGATGAGCTGTTGGGCGGTTACACCCTTGATTCAAATGGCGCGTGGATAGGACGCAAACTTATGGATATCGGAATCAGGACTATCTGGAAAACATCGGTGGGGGATATCAAGGGTGAGATTGTGGAAGCAATGGCACTGGCGGCTAGTAAAGCGGATATAGTGATCTGTACCGGGGGACTAGGACCTACTAGGGATGATATTACAATGGACGCCTATTGTGAATTTACCGGTGCTACTTTGGAAATGGACGAAGGATATTTGGAACTTCTTCGGGAGAGGTTCTCTAGGCGTGGTGTTGATATGCCGGAATCGAACTTGAATCAGGGTCTTGTACCGGACAGAGGAACAATTATCCCCAATTCAAAGGGTTCAGCCAGAGGACTGTGGTGTACAGTGGACGGGACCTGGCTCTGTATCTTGCCAGGCGTACCAACGGAGATGAAATCTATGATGGAGGAGACGGTTTTACCAGAATTGGAACAGATGTCGCCCAACGAACTGATAATTACCAATATTCGCACAACCGGTGTTATGGAATCTCAACTCCACGACCTTCTGGAATCAGCTATGGAAGAGTCCGCTGTGAATATTGCTTTCCTTCCGGGCTTCAGCGGTGTTGATCTTCGGCTGACCGCGGGTGATGAGTCGGCTGTCGCTGAATTGGCATCCAACATCTATGATCTGGCTGGAAAATACATTTATGCTGAAGACTGGGTTACCCTCGAACAATCGGTAGGAGAATCTCTGAGAGAAAAAGGGCTTATGCTGGCATTGGCAGAGTCGTGTACTGGGGGCCTCCTAGGAGATAGGATCACCAACGTGCCCGGTAGCTCAGAATATTTTGCTGGAAGTGTCATCTGTTATTCTGATAAAGCGAAGATAAATTTAGTTGGCGTTAAAAGTGAAACTTTGAAAAAATATGGTGCTGTCAGCGAGGAGACGGCAGCGGAAATGGCAGCCGGTGTCCGGAAAGTTTTCGACGCTGATATAGGAGTTTCTATTACAGGTATAGCCGGTCCTGGCGGTGGAACGGATGAGAAGCCAGTGGGGCTCACTTGTTTCGGGCTTGATGATGGTGAGAAGCCGTTTACACGGTCCGTTCAATTTTACCGTGACCGCCGGTTCAATAAAGAACTGTCAGCTCAAACCGCCCTTAATTCTGTCCGACTGAGAATAACGGGCCGGATATGATAACCCAGGTTGAATAAATGGTGCTGACACCGGTTCTCCATGATGAAGCTTCTGTGAATCCTTCATCCAGTTCTAACTGTATATATTGTGGTGATAATCTGACTGTACTTCAGCATTTGCTTGAGTGCTACAATAATCTTATAGATATGATCTATATCGATCCTCCATACAATACCGGGAAAGACTTCACTTTCCGTGACAGTTTCAAACATGATAGGTATCGGTCGCTTTCCTCCCTGCAAGATACCAACAGCATGGATCCTCATTCGTTGTGGCGACAGTTTATGGAACCGAGGCTGAAGATATCCAGAGATCTGCTTTCTGAAAGGGGATTAATCTTTATTTCTATTGATGATAATGAAATTCATAATCTCCGTCAAATGATGGGAGAGATTTATGGTGAAGCGAATTTCATCGCCACTTTGATTCGCCAAAGTGGTGTGGCACCAAGACAGGATGCCCGACATGTGGCAGTTCAACATGACTATGTGGTGATCTATGCAAAAGATTCCAAAAAGACCATTCTTAACAAAAAACCAAGCGCCCTAAAAGGTTTTGTACATGAGGATAAGCATGTTGAAGAGAGAGGGCGCTACCGATTGAATAAACTGGACCGTGGGTCTATTCGATATTCCGAAAGTCTCGATTATCCTATTATCACTACTGATGGAATTGAAGTGTGGCCTGGCGGGGATCCTGATGACAAAAAATGGACGTGGCGCTGGTCAGAAAAGAAAGTTGTTTGGGGTGTTGCCAACGACTTTATTGTTTTCAAGAAAAGTCGAAATGGAAAAACATCTGTCTATTTTAAGGAATACGAAAAAGTTGATAATCAGTGCCGGCAAATGGTAAGGACAAACCCCTATTCAACATTTATCAAAGGGTGCCCTAACGAAAAGGGAAGCCGTGAGCTTAAAGCTCTATTTAAAAGGAGGGTCTTTGATTATCCCAAACCGGTAGTTCTTATTAAGCGCCTCCTTAAAATGGGCAGTCATAAAGATTCTTTGGTACTGGACTTTTTTGCCGGTGCTGGAAGTACCGGTCAAGCTGTCTGGGAATTAAACCGCCAAGACGGTGGAACTCGCCAGTTCATTCTGGCTCAGCTGGATGAGCCCGTGCTTGATGAAGAGGTGGCAAAAGACTTTCCAACGGTAGCGGACATTACTATAGAACGGATGAGAAGGGTTGCAAAACAGTATAGTGAATCTGATAATAGTGATAACCTTTTTGGTTTTGGTGTATTCCGGATGCCTTCATAAGTAGCATTTATTCTTTTGACAGAGTTCGAGCAACGATGCACCTAAAATCAAAAGATAGAATTCGGTCAACTGAGATGATAATGGATTCTGAAAAGCTTAAGAAGCTTATCATAGGCGAGGTGGGTTATGCCTGAAAAGTTGATCAGAACATTTATTGCTATAGATACACCGGAAACGGTCACAAAGGTTGCACTCTCGCTTCAATCCTCCGTAAAAGTGAATCCGAAAGCTGTTCGGTGGGTGAGAAAGGAAAATATTCATATCACCCTCAGGTATATCGGTCCCACGGCACCGGGAGAGGTGGAAAAGATTAACCGTTTACTTAGCGAAATTGTCGGACAAAATAGTGACCTTTCTCTTAATGTTTCTGGCACAGGTTGTTTTCCCAAAAAAGAGCGGCCACGGATTCTTTGGCTTGGCGTTGATGGTGATGTGGTCGAATTGAAATTACTGGTTGAAATGATCAACAGTGAAATGGATCAGCTAGGTTACCCTCAGGAAGAGCGCAACTATTCTCCACATATTACAATAGGGAGGATACGCTATCCTCAAAAGGTGACTCCGGATGTAACTGATTTTTTATCCGCTCAATATGAACCCATCTCTTGGAATATCCCCAAGATCATTCTTTACCAGAGTGAACTTCTCCCAAGCGGTGCCATTTATTCAATATTGGGAACTCATAATCTTAATCCAAGGTGAGATCAATTCATAATCTCTTCAGTTATGAATATATTCAAAGGATCAAATCAGGAGTTTGTTGGGCGTATCATTGACATTTATAGGTAGTACACCAAAGGCTGGAAGTATAGGAGAATAGACAGATGAGCACGAAAGAAGACAATAAAAAAAATAAAGCTCTCGATCTTGCTTTAAGTCAGATTGACAAACAGTTTGGGAAAGGTTCTATCATGCGCCTTGGAGAAGAAGGTTTTGTAGCATCAGTGGAAGGCATCCCAACGGGCGCCATTTCGCTTGATTCAGCTCTCGGCATAGGAGGTGTTCCTCGAGGACGGGTTACTGAAATTTACGGGCCCGAAGCATCGGGGAAAACGACCTTGGCGCTTCATATACTGGCTGAAGCACAGAAGCTGGGCGGCTATGGTGTTTTCATTGATGCAGAACACGCCATGGATCCCACCTATGCTGAAAAGTTAGGAGTAAACATTACCGAACTATTGGTGTCTCAGCCGGATACTGGTGAACAGGCGCTTGAGATCTGTGACACACTCGTCCGCAGTGGTGCTATGGATGTGGTGATAATCGATTCAGTGGCGGCTCTGGTGCCTCGTGTGGAACTGGAAGGAGAGATGGGCGATAGCTATGTTGGGCTTCAGGCTAGACTTATGTCTCAGGCTTTGCGGAAACTGACCGGTTCCGTATCCAAATCCAACACGGCTGTAATTTTTGTCAATCAGATTCGGGAGAAGATAGGTGTTATGTTCGGTAATCCTGAAACGACACCAGGCGGTCGCGCTCTCAAGTTTTATACATCTGTGAGATTAGATATTCGTCGTATCGGTGCTATCAAAGAAGCCGATACCAGTGTTGGGAATCGCGTTCGAGTGAAAGTGGTGAAAAACAAATGTGCACCGCCATTTCGGCAGAGCGAATTTGATATTATGTACGGTGAAGGTATCTCATATGAAGGCGATCTCCTCGACCTGGCTGTAACAGCCGAGATTGTGGACAAATCAGGTGCTTGGTATTCCTATGGTGATGATCGGATAGGTCAGGGAAGAGAAAACGCTAAGGCGTATCTTAAAGAGTACAGTGATACTTGTGAAAACATTGAGCACGAGGTGAAAGGCTTCCTTGGGATGATAGAAGCTGAAGCGGAACCCACAGAGGAAACAGAAGATTCTTAATTAGTGCCTCAAATCACCGCCATTAAGGTCAACAAAAAACGGCCGGACAGGCGTTCCATATTTATCGACGGTCAATTTGCCTTCACTGTTTCTGAAGGCATTTTTTTTCAACATAATCTTGAAGAAGGAGGAGAATTTTCTGATAAACAAATCAAGGAACTGACAACGGCAGATGAATTTGACAAGGCGAAACAGGCTGCTGTGAATCTGTTAAGCTACCGGCCGCGGAGTATCAAAGAGGTTTCCAACAGGCTTGTCCATAAAGGTTGGAATCAGGATCTGGCGGATCGGGTTACGGGGGAACTGGTTGATAAAGGATATCTGAATGATGAAGAATTTGCGGCCATATTTGCCAGAGACAAGACTAAGAACAAATGTCTCGGGCCTGTAGCTTTAAAAAGTGAACTGATAAAAACGGGAGTCGCAGAAAAAATTATAGAGCAGACCATAGAGGCTGTCTATTCAAAATATCCGGCGGACGAACTGATTCAGCGCCTAATGAAAAAGCGTGGAATTGACCTGGATGTGCCGTTGGTAAAAAAAGAAAAACAGCGCTTCATCAACCTGCTAAAGAGAAAGGGGTTCACCTGGGACCAAATGGAGTCGGTTGTTAGAAACCTGAGTGTTAAGACAGCCAATTGACTGGAGATGTTTATTCCGGCTGAACATCGAGTTCGCCAATTTTCTGAGCCATGGTCTCGCACACTTTATCTCTTACAGATTTGCCAGCCAGCTTGATGGCATTGGAGACAGCCTTTGCGCTAGATCGTCCGTGAGCGATAATAACCATCTTTTCAAATCCCAATAAAGGTGCACCGCCATATTCGGCGTAATCCGTTACTTCTCGGATACGTCTCAATCCTTTTCGTAGGAAAAAAAGCCCCATTTTCCAGCTAAACCGTGCCCGAAACGCTAATTTGCCCAGATGACTAGCTGCCATGGCAGTTCCTTCCAGTGTCTTGATGACAATGTTGCCAACAAATCCTTCTGTCACAATAACATCCACCATACCGCGGAGAATATCCTTCCCTTCAATGTTCCCGGAAAAATTGAGGGATGGTACTTCTTTCAGCATGCGGTAAGCGGTCTGCATCTTTTCGCTTCCTTTTGTTTCCTCTTCACCCATATTTAACAGAGCTGCCTTAGGCGATTTCACACCCCGAACATTGGCAACGTAAGTAGAACCCATGATAGCAAACTGTACCAACTCCTTAGCGGAGGATTCCACATTTGCACCTACATCTACCATGAGTGCCAGATGGTCATCACGCTTGAACTCGTTAAGAGTGGGGTAGACAGTGGCAATAGCTGGTCTTTTTACACTGGGGATCCTTGAAATATGTTTAGCTGCTGAAAGAACCACAGATCCGGTACTGCCGGCGGAGACAAGGGCATCAGCCTTCCCATTTGATACCAGAGAGGCGGCGACAAGAACTGAGGCATTTGGTTTGTTCACAACAGCTTTTTTTGGTGACTCATCCATAGATATGGAATCGGGAGTATGAATAATTTTCAGACTATCAGAAGAGTAATCGTGCTGTTTCAGTTCATCTTTTATGGTGGATTCATCCCCAACAAGAAAAATTCGGACAGGATTGGCCTTGGAAGCAAGTACAGCTCCATGAACGATTTCCCGAGGTGCATTGTCTCCACCCATGGCATCTACAGCGATTGAGATCATATAAGTTTTATTCAGATTATGTTATTTTTTTTCAGGTATAATGGTTAACTGTAAATCTAATGAAAAGAAACTAAACGAGTTAAACCTAATGGTTCTTTACCTTCATCGTTTTCCACCTCGTCTCATCAACGTAAATTAACCAATTCGATTGCATACCACAGGCGATCATGAAGACATCTGAAATCAGAAATCAATTCTTCGACTTTTTTACGGATAAGGGGCACACTTATGTTCGGAGTGCACCCTTGGTACCGAAGGATGATCCCACGCTCCTGTTTATAAATGCCGGGATGAACCAGTTCAAGAACATATTCCTGGAGAAAGAAAAACCGAAGCATTTACGGGTGGTGAATAGCCAGAAGTGCATCCGTGTCAGCGGTAAACACAACGATCTAGAAGAAGTCGGCATCGACACATTTCATCACACTTTTTTTGAGATGCTGGGAAACTGGTCTTTTGGTGACTATTACAAGGCTGAAGCGATTCAATGGGCTTGGGAGCTATTTACTGAAGTTTGGGGATTGGAGAAAGATCGTCTCTGGGCCACTGTTTATAAAGATGACGATGAAGCCGATGAATTATGGAAAAAAGTTACCAACATTGCCCCGGACCGGGTACTTCGGTTTGGTAAAAAAGACAACTTCTGGGAGATGGGTGATACAGGTCCTTGTGGTCCCTGCTCTGAAATACACTACTACGTAGGGGAGAACCCGTCCAAACAGTCGGCAGACGGCATCAATTCCTCGGATCAGTACTGGGAGCTCTGGAACCTTGTTTTCATTCAGAATAACCGACTACCCGATGGCACATTGGAGGAATTACCGAAAAAGCACGTGGACACCGGTGCCGGTCTAGAGAGGATAGCCGCAGTTTTGCAGGGGAAGACAAGCAATTATGACACGGACCTTTTTCAGTCAATAATTAAAGTGCAGGAGAAAAAGCTGGGTGTGAAATATAAAGATGATTTGGTTGGTCACCGTGCTATTGCTGATCACGTTCGGATGCTTTCTTTCTCAATAGCTGACGGTGTACTGCCCTCCAACGAGGGACGCGGCTATGTAGCGAGGCGAATTTTAAGACGTGCAGCCCGGTTTGGCCATTGTATGGGGAGAGAGGAACCATTTTTGTCTAGTCTGGTAGGTACCGTAGTAGAACTTATGAGCGAGGAATTTCCTGAGCTTGTTGAAAAGCAGACCCATATAGAAAAAGTCATTGAGGCCGAAGAGATAGGTTTTAGCGAAACATTAGATAGGGGACTGGAACAGTTTGGTAATATAGTTAATGACTTGTCCGGGAAAACCATTTCAGGGAAAGAGGCATTTAAGCTGTACGATACTTTCGGCTTTCCGGTTGATCTCACTGTTCAGATGGCTCGGGAGAAGGGACTTTCTGTAGATATTGAAGGATTTGATAAGGCTATGGGAGAACAGCGAACAAAAGCTAGGAGCGAGGGAAAGTTCAATCTTGACGTTTCCCATAAAGAGTGGACGACAATAACCAAGGGAGATGATTCAGAATTCCTTGGATATAATGATCTTTCATCTGAATCCACTATCCGCAGGTATCACTGTACCAATGGTACCGTCTTGATGATATTGGATCAAACTCCTTTTTATGGTGAACAGGGTGGTCAGGTAGGTGATACGGGCAGTTTGACTGGTGACGGTTTCACGATTCGGGTTACTAATACAGTAATAGATGGAGACAGTCATATCCATGTTGGTGAATATGCGGAAGGTGATAGCATAAATGGTGAAACTGTCACCGCTCAGGTGGACAACGTGCGGCGGGAGAATATCAAAAAGAATCATACTGCTACCCATCTTCTCCACAAAGCGCTGAAAAAAGTTCTGGGAGATCATGTCCAGCAAGCGGGCTCTCTTGTTCATCCCGATTATCTTCGGTTTGATCTAACACATTATCAAAAGATTACCCCAGAAGAACTCCGAAAGATCGAGGCGATTATTAACAGTGAGATCCTAAAAAATACTGTGCTGGATATTTCTTAATCTCTTGCTCAAGTATATCTGAAAAAGTATTATGTACTTCAATAAATAAATCATCAAGTAGATAAGGATTTGTTGGGAAACAAAAATCCTTTATTTCAATATCCCTATTCTCTACTAATGATAAAATTGATGGACTGTGAGTTGTTTGTTCAAATAATAAATGATTGATTTCCAGTTTTTCTTCTACTGAGAATATTTGCCTTGCTTTTTTATATTCATATGGAAAATCGACCTCAGTCCATCGATGAGGATATATATCTAAAACATTAAAATTTATTTCACTTTTATTAATTACTTCTTCATAAAATGCATCATTATTT
>SCKS01000142.1 GCA_004124465.1 Fidelibacterota bacterium | reverse complement strand
GATTGGCGCGCAAACGTCTGTAATTTATTTCAAGTCCGCAGGTTGGAGGGCATAGTTTGGGAAAATACTGATGGAATCCGGAAACGCGCCCGCCGAGTGTAGGAGATTTTTCGACGAGGATCACATCCCGGCCAACCTCAGAGGCTTCGAGGGCCGTTGTGATGCCGCTGATTCCACCACCGATCACTAATATTTTACCTTGGTCATTCATTAACTTGCCTCCGAATTAAATGCTTTAAATCCTTAGTGTAAACTTTGGCGCATGCAGAGTACAGGATCACCAAATAGGCAGGTTAATTAGTGTGGAAACGATCCTGAAAACAGTTCCGGATGGAAAGAAATGCTGAAAACTCCCATCCAGAAGATTTAGCTTAGGGAACCAACTGGTGATATTCCCGTTTGAAAACATCCCATTCGCCCGTTTCCTTATCGTAAGTGGAGTTGACGAAGCACTTCCAGTTTTCATCATCAATTGCCAGGAAATCACCGCGGTAGTAATAGCCTGGATAGCGGGTTTCTTCCCGGAAGTGGATGTGGCGTGCATGTGCCTCTCCGGCAAGAATCCGGTGGAAGTTTTCCCAGGCTCTCAACAATTCGTGGAGATTTTCTGCAGACATGTGCAGGGCATCCTCTTTAATCATTACCAAATATTTGAAGCCTTCCTCCAACATTGTTTTGCTGGTCATATACCAGGTTCCGACACCACCGACATATTCGTCCATCACTTTCTGCAAACGCTGCTGCATCATTGCCGGGCGAATGTAGTGCGGATTGATGTCGGGATCTGTGGTGTAACCGCTGAACTTTCCGAATGTTTCCATCGGCATGTAGATTTCCTTGGCTAACTCTTCATGATCTTCGCCATAACCGACATCCTCTCCTTTTGTGTCAAGAAAGTAGGAGGTCATGGACTTACCGGCAATCCGTCCCTCGGCATGTGACCCCGAGGAAAACTTGTGTCCGGAAGCCCCAACTCCATCTCCGGCAGTAAAGAGACCGTTGATTGTGGTCATCCGATTATAGCCCCAGGAATACTCGTCCGGTCCAAAATCTTCAGGACCGCTGGTCCACAATCCTGCGCAACCTGCGTGAGAACCCAGCAAGTAAGGCTCAGAAGGCATCAATTCTGACGGAACTTTTTCCGGTTCCATATTGTTTGCTGCCCAGACTCCGGCCTGCGCAATGGTCATATCAAGAAAATCTTCCCAGGCTTCTGCTTCGAGGTGTTTGATTTCCTTTTTGCTCATAGTCTCTGATAGTGTTTGGAGAGCAACATCAGTATGAATCTTGATTGGGCCTTTACCGGCCTTCATGTCAATCATCATCATGTGGTTACGCATGCAGGTTCCCAGGGAATCCACATACTTACCGTAAAGCTTGCGGCTTTCTTCAAGGTTTGTCGCACAGTAATCTTCACCAAGCGCATTGGTTGCTTTCGCCTTGAAGAGCAGGAACCATGCGCCGACCGGACCATAACCGTCCTTGAAACGCGCGGGAACAAAACGGTTTTCCATCATTGTCATTTCTGCTCCAGACTCTGCGGCCATGGCATAGTTTGAGCCTGAATTCCAAACTGGAAACCACGCGCGTCCTTGGCCCTCTGCTGTTGAACGGGTTTTGAAGATGTTTACACAACCTCCGGTTCCCAGCAGAGCAGTTTTACATTTGAAAATATAAATTTTGTGTTCCCTCACACTAAAGCCAACGGCTCCGGCAACTTTTTTCGGATCGTCCTTATCAAGCAACAGTTTGACAATAAATACACGTTCAAAATGATTTTGGTCAACACCGGTTGCTTTACGGTTGTTTTCCAAAGCCAGCTTGGCCGCTTCGGCAACAATCACTTTGTAGGATTCACCGTTGATCATGATTTGCCAGCGTCCGGAACGTACAGGAGTACCACCGTCACGTAAGGACGGCATTTCCTCTCTCTGCGCACGGGCACCATCAACGGATTTCCCTTCCTTATCTTTCTTCCAGATTGGAAGTCCCCAATCTTCAAAAAGATAAACAGAATCATCTACAACACGTCCCAGGTCAAACGTCAAATCTTCACGGGTAATTCCCATCAAGTCATTACGCACATAACGCACATAGTCTTCAGGGCTGTTGTCGCCAAGGTATGTGTTGATTGCGGAAAGTCCCATGGCCACCGCACCACTGCGGTCGGTTGCAGCCTTGTCTACCATTGTAACTCGAAGCCCCTCAGGAGTTGCCCAGCGGTCGGCTTCAAAAGCGGCTCCACAACAAGCCATTCCTCCACCGATCAGGAGCAGATCAGTTTCGTGTACCACAATTTCCGGCTTTTCACAAAATTCCCAATTATTTACTTTT
>SCKS01000141.1 GCA_004124465.1 Fidelibacterota bacterium | reverse complement strand
GAAACCAAAGGACGGTCCTGCAACAGTATCCGAATTTGCAAGGAAAATTTCGTATTCTACACAACTGGGTTGATGTTGATTACCATGTATCAAGTGTTGCTAAGGTCGACTTCAGGAAAAAGTGGAATGTCCAGCAAAAACATATTGCAGTATTCGCTGGTGTGATGGGGCCCTCACAATATTTGGAATTACTTCTATACGTAGCGGAACAGATGCAAGACGATACCGAATTGCTCTTTCTTTTTGTTGGAGATGGACAGGAAAAAGGAAAGTTGCAAAAGTTGGCTCAGGAAAAATCATTAAGTAATGTTTGCTTTGAAGGCTTCGTCTCGCGTCAGGCGTATCCGGATTTATTGCGCATTTGCAGCATTGGTCTGGTTTGTCTTAGTCCGCAAAATCAAACTCCTGTTGTACCTGGTAAAATATTGGGGTATATGGCCGCCGGTTTACCGGTTGTCGCTTTCTTACAATCTTCCAGTGACGGACATGGTGTCGTAAAATCAGCCCAATGCGGATTTTCTGCTGATTCTGCGGATAAAGATGCTTGTGTTCAATCAATGAGAAATCTGTTATCGCAAAGAGATTCCTTTGCCGAATTTGGAGAGAGTGGGAAAAGCTATGCGACCAAACATTTTTCAAAAGAAGTTTGTGTGTCTCAATTGGAATCAATGCTTGAAGAAGCTGCCACATGAAAATTCTGATCATTTTTGGCACTCGTCCCGAAGCGATCAAGATGGCACCGCTTGTTCTACGTCTGCGCCAGGATTTAGACGTTAAGGTCTGTGTTACCGGACAGCATCGAGAGATGCTTGATCAAGTACTGAAACTATTTCAAATCATTCCGGAATATGATTTAGACCTAATGAAGCCAAACCAAAACTTGGCAAATCTGACCGGTGAGGTTCTGAATGGTGTTACACATATTTTACAGCAGGAAAAATTCGATTGGGTTATAGTTCAGGGAGACACAACATCCACAATGTCTGCAGCAATGGCCGCTTTCTACAAGAAAGTACTTGTTGGACATGTGGAGGCAGGGTTGCGTACTTATAATTTGGGTTCACCTTTCCCGGAAGAACTGAATCGGCAGGTTACTTCCAAAATGGCACGGTTGCATTTTGCTCCAACCGCTGAAAGCGAACAAAACCTGCTAAAAGAAGGTTTCTCGAAAAAAACCATTACAATCACTGGTAATACTGTGATTGATGCATTACATTGGGTGCTTCAACATACTACGCCAGTGGATGTCACATTACCTTTTGATCTTCAGCAGTTTCGGATTATTTTGGTGACGGGGCATCGACGTGAAAACTTTGGAGAAGGATTTCAGCAAATCTGTGAAGCGCTTCAAACGATTGCACTACAACAGCCGGACGTTCAGATCGTTTATCCGGTACACTTGAATCCGAATGTCCTTGAGCCAGTGAATCGGATTCTGTCCAACCTGCCGAATATGCATCTGCTGGAACCTTTGGAATATCCGCAATTTGTGCATTTGATGAACCAGTCTGCTCTCATATTGACCGACAGTGGTGGTGTACAGGAAGAAGCTCCAAGTTTAGGAAAGCCTGTGCTGGTGATGCGTGATACAACCGAGCGACCGGAAGCCGTCCAGGCAGGAACGGTTAAACTTGTTGGAGCAAATCAACGAACGATCGTTGATGAAACGATACGCTTGCTAAATGATTCTGAAGCTTACCGAAAAATGGCGTTTGCTCACAATCCTTACGGGGACGGAACGGCCAGCAAAAAAATCATGGATGCTTTGATGAGTTTCGAAAAAGATAACAGATGAAGAATAATTTATAAATGTACCGATGAATATCTGGAAAATATTTCTGAGCGGAGGACTGATTGGGCTTTTGCTCTGTTCGGCATTGATGTTGATTGTGCTGTATCGGCTAAGTCCAATGTTACAATCCCGGAGACAGCGTTCAATGAGAGACCAGCACACTGAGCCGGTTCCACGATTTGGTGGGATTGCTTTGTTCTGGGGGCTTATAGCTGCGCTGTCGCTGATGTTGTGGTTTCCCTTCGAGCAACGAGGGTTAAATTTGCATTCTCTTAGCGATAATCGGTTGGCTGGATTAATTCTCGGTGGACTGCTGGCTTGGGGAATTGGATTTGCCGATGACATATTTTGTCTGCGGGCACGCTGGAAGCTGGCGGGACAAACCGGAGTGGCCGTACTGGCAATAGGATTGGGTTTTGAGCTTCAAACGATTCATGTTCCGTTTTTTCAATCTTTTAGCTTGGGTCTCTGGTCTTGGCCGTTGACCGCTTTTTGGATCGTGGGAGTGATGAATGCTTTCAATCTGATTGACGGTTTGGACGGTTTGTCAAGTGGACTC
>SCKS01000140.1 GCA_004124465.1 Fidelibacterota bacterium | reverse complement strand
CCAGCTCAATAAGTGTTTCAGCAAACACATTAGTGTATGCGGGGGGTGACTTCTTACCTTTTTTGAACTCGCCAGTAGCGATATCGAAAGGTTTCGCACCATGCCATACATCGGCTTTCTCTTCCGCAATTTCGTATCCTTTTCCTTTGCGTGTGACCACATGAATTAAAGTGGGCCCTTTGAGTTCACTGGCAGCGTCCAGACTGTCTATCAGTAAATCAGTATCATGCCCATCTACAGGACCCATATAACGGAACCCGAGGTCTTCGAACAATCGGCCTGGAATAAACATTCCCATGATGGCTTCATCCAAACGATGGGCATACTGGGAAATATCTTTGCCTATTCCAGGAATGGCGAGAAGTATTTGATCGATTTCCTTCTTAAATTTAGTCATGACCTGTCCTGTCATTATTTGACTGAGGTGCGCCGACATTCCACCCACGTTAGTCGAAATCGACATTTCATTATCGTTTAGAATCACGATCATGTCTGGCTTAAGGTGACCGACATGGTTCAGGCCTTCAAAGGCCATGCCTGCCGTGAGCGACCCGTCACCTATAATGGCGACAACTTTATTTTTTTTCCCTTTAAGGTCTCTTGCTTTTGCGAAAGCAAGTGCCGCGGAAATGGAGGTCCCGCCATGGCCAACATTCCAGTGATCGTGTTCACTTTCCTCCCGCTTGGCGAATCCGCAGAGCCCTTCATATTGTCGAAGGCTGTCGAACCGTTCTTTACGTCCAGTCAGCAGTTTATGAACGTAAGATTGGTGGCCGACATCCCAAACAAATTTATCTGTTGGGCTGTCAAAAACGTAGTGCATGGCAAGTGTCAACTCTACGATGCCCAGGTTTGAACCCAGATGACCCCCGGTCTTAGAAATCACTTGAAGAAGCATCTCTCTGATTTCCTTGGCAACCTTAGGAAGATCTGGTCGTTTTAAATTTTTCAAATCAGCCGGACTATTTATATTGTCTAAAAAATTACTCATTCGGATACCAAAATAAATTGTTTATCAAGCAGAGGAGATCTTGAACTCATATATAAAAATATCTTATTGTACTTTGGGTTGGCTGAATATGTTTTTCAAGATGTTCGTTCGATAAAGAACTTTCCAATCTCTCTCAAAGGATCGGCCCTATGGTCAAAAACTTCCAGACAACCAATCCCATCCTCGACCAACTTTTCTGCCTTCTTCCTGGATTCTTCCAATCCGTATAGAGCCGGGTAGGTAGCTTTCTTTTTATCTAAATCGCTGCCAACATCTTTTCCCAATTGACTTTCATCGGCAGTGATGTCAAGCATATCATCTACAATCTGAAATGCCAAACCAATATGAGCGCCATAGGTGGATAAAGCATCTAGTTGACCTGAATTAGCTTGGCATAAAATCGCCCCAACCCGGACACAAGCCTGTATGAGGTGGCCTGTTTTACAAACGTGAATGTATTCCAGCGTTTCGGCGTCAACTGGTTTACCTTCCGACTCGATATCCACAACCTGACCGCCAATCGTCCCAGCTGTTCCAACAGCGCGGGTCATGTCATGAGCAGCATGTAAGAGGCTTGCCGATGGGATGGCGTCCATCAAATCAGAATGGGTCATAATGTGGAGTGCCTGCGTGAGCAGTGCATCACCAGCTAAAATGGCAATAGCTTCGCCAAATACTTTGTGATTAGTTGGTTTTCCCCGTCTCAAATCATCGTTATCGAGTGCAGGCAGGTCGTCATGAATCAGCGTATAAGTATGAATGTACTCTGTGGCAACTGCAAAGGGCAGAACATCATGCCGATTTCCACCAACGGCCTCAGCCGCCGCAATTACAAGGATTGGCCGTAACCTTTTGCCGCCAGCGAGGACACTGTAGAGCATTGACTTATGGATACTCTCCGGATAAGTGGCTTCTTCCGGCAAATATCTACAAATTGCGGCATCGATGAAATCCCTGCCTTCGGAAAGGTATTGGGCGGCTGACAAAAGGTAATTTAAATCAAATAATTAGTAAAGACTTTCTCAACAATACCGGCTAAATATTAGCACAAATTGAACCCCAGTCAACTCCAATTACCAAGCGTAGACACCATATAAATTTTTGTTTTATAAGTTATTATTTAGATTCTCTTTGCCGCCATGTATGCGTTTAATCAACGGTTCAATTGACAGTCCTTGAATCAGGATTGTGAAAACAACCACAGCATAAGTAGCTGTTAAAATAATCGGTTTTTCTGCAATTGGGGGCAACGCTAGAGCCAAAGCTACCGAAATGCCGCCTCTTAGTCCTGCCCAGGCCAAAATAATAATATCGCCTCTTTCCTTCTTAGCCACGGGACTTAAGCCTGTCATAGGAATAAAAACCGCTAACC
>SCKS01000008.1:22643-24042 GCA_004124465.1 Fidelibacterota bacterium | reverse complement strand
AAGGTGCTGGCTCGATTGACAAAACGCCGGAATGGCTACGGTGAGGCGAAACTTCTCGAAATATTGAAGGAGACGCCATCGTCCGCAACTTCAAAATGTGACCATTTTCCCACCTGTGGCGGCTGCTCATTCCAGAATCTCGATTACGATGCTCAGATCGAACAGAAAAAGGCACAGGTTATCGATATTTTCAGGCGTATCGGTTGTATGGAAAAACCAAAGCTCCATCAGGTCGTCCCTGCGGAGGAAATATTTCACTACAGAAATAAGATGGAATTCTCTTTCTCCAATCGGCGGTGGGTTCTGTCGGACGAAGAGGAAAACGCCGAAGCAGATTTCGCTTTGGGCCTGCATATCCCCGGCCGATATGATAAGATTCTTGATATTTCCACCTGTTGGATACAGAAACCGATAGCCAATGAAATTCTTAACACCGTCCGCAATATTGCCAAGAAAACAGGATTGGCGCCGTACAACATTCGTGAACATAGTGGTTACTTAAGACATCTAATTATTCGGTTGGGTGAGAAGACAGATGAGGTGATGGTAAATATTGTCACTTCGAAAGAAGAGAGAGAACTCCTGGAACCGATTGTTGATGGTATAAAAAAAGTTCATCCACGAGTCACATCTATTGTTAACAATATCACCCGACGGAAGGCGGGCGTTTCCTATGGAGAGTGGGAGGTGTTACTCTACGGCCGCCCAACCATCACGGATCGCCTGGGCGACTTTACTTTTGAAATCTCCGCCAATTCATTCTTTCAAACGAACAGTATTCAGGGTGAAAAGCTCTACAAAATCGCTCGAGATTTCGCTGAATTTCGGGGCGACGAAATTCTGTACGACCTTTATTGCGGCACTGGTTCCACATCCATTTTTATGGCTCAGCAGGTGAAGCAAGTTTACGGTTTTGAAGTGGTGCCACCGGCAGTGGAAGATGCTGTCCGAAATGCCGTCTCAAACAGAATCATCAACTGTCGATTTTTTTCAGCTAATCTTGACAAATTTTTCAGGAAGTCATCCATTCTTTCTGAGATTGAACCTCCTGATATTGTTCTTCTTGATCCTCCTCGTGCGGGAATGCATCCAAAGCTGGTGAATGATGTGGTGAACATGTCGCCTGAAAAGATTGTTTATATTTCCTGTAACCCTTCAACGCAAGCCAGGGATGTGGCGCTATTTTCAGAAAATGGATTCGAGTTGAAGAATCTTGCAATGGTGGATATGTTTCCGCACACGCCCCATATTGAGACAGTAGCTTTGCTCACACATCACGGTAAAAGGTAAATGTTAATAATTTGTCATTTTTTTTGGGAATATCACCTTTGGCCCTTCAATTCTTACATAATTTCAAGCCGAATCACTAAATTACCCTGATGATACGTTTTCTGAGGAT
>SCKS01000008.1:0-22543 GCA_004124465.1 Fidelibacterota bacterium | reverse complement strand
CATCACGGTAAAAGGTAAATGTTAATAATTTGTCATTTTTTTTGGGAATATCACCTTTGGCCCTTCAATTCTTACATAATTTCAAGCCGAATCACTAAATTACCCTGATGATACGTTTTCTGAGGATCGTCGTGCGGAGCCCCTTTGCACAGATCATTACTATTATAATATTGGTAATGATGCTCGGAGGTTGGGCTATAAGCAGATTGGAGGTTCCTCCTGTAGGGGAACCACAACTTGCCGAGGGAAATAATCCCTTCTGGTGGGCCATTGTTACCATGACCACCGTGGGATACGGTGATTTTGCTCCAAAGACCCCGGAAGGTAGGTTACTGGCTATTGTTATCATGTTTGCCGGTATTTCGTTGACAGCACTTTTGACGGCAACAGTATCCTCGATTTTCGTGGCAAAAAGAATTCGGGAGGACAAAGGTTTGGAAACATTGAATACAACAGATCATATACTTCTCTGTGGTTGGAACAGAATGGTTGACAGCCTTGTCGACTCATTGCAGTCAATGAATGAGTCTGGCAAACTTGATATTGTCTTGATCAACGATGAAACTGAGGATGCCATCTCTGCCATCCGTAATAAGTACGGGAATGTAAAATTTCGCTTTGTAAGGGGAGATTTTACCCGCGAGGCTATTCTGGAAAAAGCAAATCTTGAAAAAGCGAAAACTGCGATTATTCTTCCCAACGAAGGATTGGAAACTGGTGGTCATCCTGATGAGAAGACAATCTTTGCTACGCTGACGATCAAAACGATGGCTCCCAGCTGTCGTGTTGTTGCCTATATCACAGAACGTGACAATCTGACACATATCCGCCGGGCGAATGCTGATGAGGTGATACTCAGCGACGATTTTGGTGCATACATGGTGGCGTCACATGTCATTGATCCGGGAGTTCCGCAGACGATGGAATCGCTCTTGGATTCTCACCAACCAGGCACACTGAAACGGGTGTCAATTCCGGAAGAGTTTGTTGGTGAATCATACAATAAGTTGTTTGATCATTTCCGTTCGAAGAGGTGGGTGCTTATCAGTGTATATTCGGAAGATGAACAAATCGGGATTGGTGAAATACTCTCGTCCGATTCCTCCGCCTTGGATGCCTTCATTGAGAGAAAACTTAAGGAGGCCGGGCACTCCCTTGGCGATGAAAACAAGACGGCCGTGGTCGTCAACCCCACAGACGATTATGTCATCAAAGAAAATGAAAGAGCGGTTGTCATTCAGTAGGTGAAGGTATGAGCGAAAACAGAGAATACTCAAAATACAAGATTTTCAACGGTTTGGAAGATAAACAGATCGGTCACTTCGAAGAGGTAATTAAGGTGAAAACATTCCCTTCTGGAGAAGTGATCTTCGAAGAAGGTGACGTTGGCGACTCTCTCTATCTATTGTTGGAGGGGAAGATAGAAATTAATCAGGCGCTGACGCTTCAGTTGAGCAAAGGAGATTATGATACTCGTGAGAAGGCCATAATAAATCTTTCCAGTGATATTCACCCTGTTTTTGGTGAGATGTCCCTGCTCGGTTCCGATGACAAACGGACAGCCACAGTGAAGGCCATCACCGATTGTGAGATGGGAATAATCATGAAGGATGATCTTTTCGCGATTTGTCAATCCGATCCTGATATTGGTTACGTTATTATGAGGAATGTGGCTTCTATTGTTACAGACAATCTTATCAAAGCGAATACAAATGTCCTCAAGCTTACAACAGCTTTCAGCCTGATTCTGGAAAAATAGAGAACCTCTCCTAGATGTCTTCTGATGACAAGATTTCGAAGGTCTATGACCCCAGTCTGGTTGAAAAGGAATGGTATGAGCACTGGTTGGATCGGGGGTATTTCCATGCTGAAGTAAACAGCGACCGTTCACCTTATACTGTTGTCATTCCTCCTCCCAACGTTACCGGCAGCCTCACCATCGGCCATGTACTGAATAATACCATTCAGGATGTACTGGTTCGCCGGGCGCGCATGCAGGGGTGTGAAACCTGCTGGATCCCGGGAACAGATCACGCTTCTATCGCTACTGAGACGAAAGTGACAAAGATGTTGGCGGATAAAGGGACAGATAAGCATGAGATCGGCCGAAAGGAGTTCCTTAAGTATGCCTGGGAGTGGAAAAATGAGTACGGTTCACTGATCATTCAGCAGCTCAAACGGCTGGGATGCTCCTGCGATTGGGAGAGAGAGAGGTTTACTATGGACGACGGCTATTACCGTGCTGTGATTGCCGCTTTTGTGAAACTTTATGAGAAGGGACTTATCTACCGCGGCAAGCGTCTTGTGAACTGGTGTCCTGCAACGAAATCGGCTATTTCAGACGAGGAGGTGATTTACAGGGAAGTTCAAGGGAAACTGTGGTATCTGAAATATCCATTGTCAGACAGTGATGATTCTGTAACGGTTGCCACCACCCGTCCTGAAACCATGCTGGGAGATACCGCCGTTGCGGTTCATCCTGGTGATAAACGATTTAAAAACTTCGTTGGGAAATCGGTGATGCTGCCGCTGGCTGACAGGGAAATTCCCATTATTGCTGACGATTTTGTGGACCCTGAGTTCGGCACTGGCTGTGTGAAGGTGACCCCGGCTCACGATCCCAACGATTTCCAGATCGGTAAGCGCCACGATCTTGACTTCATTAACATTCTAAATCCTGATGGCTCCTTGAATGAATCTGTGCCGGAACAGTTCCGGGAGCTGGACAGATTTGATGCCCGGGATAAAGTTGTGGATGCCCTGACAAAATCAGGAGCGCTGGAAAAAACAGAAGACTATACGACAAGCGTTGGCTATTCTGAACGGGGGGATGTTCCCGTTGAACCGTACCTTTCTGAGCAGTGGTTCATGGCAATGGAAAAGCTTGCCAAGCCGGCACTGGAGGCGGTCCGAAAAGGTGATATCACGTTTTACCCTTCCCATTGGTTAAAGACCTATGAACATTGGATGACCAACATCCAGGACTGGTGCATCAGTCGCCAGTTGTGGTGGGGGCACCGAATACCTGTCTGGTATTGCCGCGGGAATGATATTGGAAAGTGTGAACTTGATTGCAAGGATCCCATTGTCTCAGCAGATGAACCGGAATCATGTCCTGCCTGCGGGTCAACAGATTTAGTTCAGGATCCTGATGTTCTCGATACTTGGGCCAGCTCATGGCTGTGGCCCATGGGTGTTCACAACTGGCCTGAAGAGACCCCCGATCTTGACTACTTCCATCCAACGAATGATCTGGTCACCGGTCCCGACATCATCTTTTTCTGGGTAGCGCGAATGATCATGGCGAGCCTTGAGTTTAAAGGTGAAATTCCCTTCAAGAATGTCTATTTCACCGGCATGGTTCGGGACATGCAGGGGCGAAAGATGAGTAAATCGCTGGGTAACTCCCCCGATCCTTTGAAACTCATGGAAAAATATGGTGCGGATGCCGTTCGCTATGGCATTATGCTCATTGCACCGCAAGGACAGGATATACTGTTTTCTGATGAGCGGATGGAAATCGGCAGGAATTTTATGAACAAACTGTGGAATGTATCTCGGTTTCTGGACATGGCAGGTTCTGATATTGATGCAGAACCGGTGGATGAACTTGAAAGGGACCATTTAGATCTCTCCGATAGGTGGATTCTCAGCCGGTTAAACCGGACAATTACCGGAGTGGATGAAAGTTTTGATGCTTACCGCTTCAATGAGACAGCAAAAAAGATTTATGATTTCACCTGGTCGGACTTTTGTGACTGGTATGTTGAGGTGATAAAGTCCCGACTTTACGGCGACAACGTTGACCAGAAAAAAACTGCTTTCAGCGTGGCAAATCATGTCATGAGGGGCATCCTGAAAATGCTTCACCCCTTTGCGCCATTTATAACTGAAGAGATTTGGAGTCGTTCAGAGCCGAGTGAGGGGACTGGGGAAAATCAGACAGATATCATTGTTTCGTCCTGGCCAGTTTCTAATGATAAATGGATAGACGAAAGTGCCGAAGGGAACTTTGTTGAGATTCAGGAAGTAATTACGGGAGTAAGGACATTGAGGGCTGAAATGAATGTGCCACCGGGAATGCGTGCCGATCTTCTTATCAGGAGCGATAACGGCCAGTCCCTAAAATTAAACGAGCAGTTAATTCGTGACCTTGCCAAAGTGGACGACCTCACCATCGATCCGGATGTAGAGCGTCCGGACAAATCGGCTACAGTGGTAGTGGGGAAGAAAGAGTTGTTTATACCTCTGGGTGACCTTATTGATGTGGAGACGGAGAAAAAGCGGCTTACCGAAAAGATCCAATCGCTAGATGGACGGTTAAGTTCCGTGGCGGCGAAACTGAACAATCAGGATTTTGTCAGCCGGGCGCCAAAAGAGGTGGTAGACCGGGAAAGAAAAAAGCTCGGCGATATGAAGGAAAATCTCGCTAAACTGAAGCAGAATTATACTTACTTAGAATGAAGAAAACAGTGATCATACTTTTATTAGCATCGTTTGGATATGCGCAATCCAAGGATGCCTCTATTACCCTCTACAAGGACGGATACGGTCTTGTTCGTCAACCTATTTCTGTTAAGTTGAAAACTGGCTCTAACCAGGTGACATATCCAAATCTCCCGGATAAAATCGAACCAGCGTCAACTTTTCTCTCTATGTCTGAAGGGAATGTAATCTATCAGAAATTCAATAGAGATGTTTTCGATACGTTTGCTTTTCTCAATCAACAGCTGGGGAAAACAGTAACAGCAAAAACAACTGAAGGTAAATCGATAAAAGGTCATTTGGTGGATGTGGATAACAACTGGCTATCAATAAGGTCCAAGAGCGAAGTGCATGTTCTGAACATGAGTGAGGTCATTGAAATTTCTTCTGAGAACAGAAAAAAGAGACCCTCAGTTCGAGCTTCCATAGAATGGACTGTTCAGTCGCAGTCCAACGGTGCTGTAGGCGGAGAAATTGTCTATATCTCAGGCGGTTTCGACTGGAACACCAACTACCGACTAATTATTGCCCCTGATGAGAGAAATGCCACACTTGTTTCACAAGCGGTTGTTTTCAACAACACCGATCAAGATTTTATCAATTCTTCCATCGAGCTTGTGGAGGGAGATTTGAAGCACCGGAGAAACGGAGCGCGTCCATTGCCTCGTATGGCAGCCCAGACGGCTGCGCCCACCGAAACCGCCTTTCAAGTTGAGTCGTCCGGAGATTTCGTTCTTTATTCACTGCTGTCTTCTCTAACGATTCCAAGGAATGAATCTCTCACTGCTTCTCTTTATGCCGATAGGGAGGTTCAGCTCAACAGGACATATGTTTTTGAGAACAATGAAAGGGCGAATAGTGAAGAGCCCATGGCTATTGAAATTTCGTTTGCCAACGGTGGCAAGAGTCTGGATGTTCCCCTACCGGCGGGCGTCTTTCAGATCTATCAGCGTACTGAGAGCGGCGGAGTTATTTTTGCCGGAGAGGATTTCCTGCCTCAGACATCGGTGGGAGAGAACATTACTGTTGTGGCCGGTCGTGCGTTCAACGTTTTGGGCAAACGGACGGTCATGAATTATGACCGGAAGAAAAAAAGTGAAGAAGCCACCATTCTGCTCGAGATAAAAAACAACCGTCAGGATAAAGTAAACGCACGCATCACTGAACATATTTTTGGTGACTGGGTCATTCGCGATCCGTCCCGCGATTATCGAAAGGTAGATGCTGAAACAATCCAGTTTGATCTGACGCTGGGAGCCTCCTCTACAGAGACTGTCACCTATACGTACAGGAAAGAGTGGCAGTAAGCTTTCCGTCGGTTCTGCTTCTTCTATATCATACTTACCTTAAAGCAGTCAAGATCAATCGTTCAGTCCCATGAGTTCTGAACAGTCTCTCTCAGCAAACACCTCTGTGCAGTACGTTAAGGGCGTCGGCCCGAAACGGGCTGAAATTCTGAAAAAGTCAGATGTCAAAACAGCTCTTGATCTTTTGTATTATTTCCCACGCCGCCATCTGGATCGCACTTCAGTCACGAAAATCCGGGACTTAACTAAAGGTATTACCACAACAGTAGTGGCAAAAGTTGAAGCTGGTGGCATGAGGTCTGCCCGGAAAAAGAAATACTACCAGCTTATGGTGAACGACAATACCGGATTCATGAAATGCACCTGGTTTAACGCTGCCCAGTACATGGAAAAAGTGTTTTCAGTGAGTGATGAAGTGGCCTTTCACGGCAAGGTTGATTTTTACAACGGGTACCAGATGGTCCACCCCGAGTACGATATTTTGAGCGATGAGGAAAGAGAACCGCTGAATACTGGTGCTGTTATTCCCATCTATCCTACTGGCGAAAGTTTGAAGAAGATGGGGTTGGAGAGTCGGGGTTTTCGGCGAATAATCAAGGCGTGCATCGATGCATATGAACTGGATGAGCTTGAGTTCATGTCAAAAGAAATGGTTGATGAACAGTCTCTTTCTCCACTGACCAGTGCATTACAACATATCCACTTTGCCCCGGATGTGGAAACGCTCAGCGGTGCGGTGCGACGTCTCAAATTTGACGAACATTTTTTTCTTCAGCTCCTCATGGCGCTTCGAAAAACAATCATTACTGAACAGAGCGGAAGAACTATGACAGAAGTGGGTCCCTATGTAAAGCAAATTTATGAAACCTTAGGTTTTGAGCTTACCGGAGCACAGAAGCGGGTTTTGAAGGAGATCCGAACAGATATGGCATCACCCGAAGTGATGAATCGGCTTTTGCAGGGTGATGTGGGATCGGGCAAAACCATTGTTGCGATTCTTGCTTCGGCTGTGGCTGTAGGTAACAGTGCCCAGGTAGCGGTCATGGCGCCTACGGAGATCCTTGCACATCAGCATTATCACGTCTTCAAATCTTATCTTGATGCGGTCCGGGTGCCCACAGCCTTATTGGTAGGCAAACAGAAATCGACGGAGCGAAAAAAGATTCTTGCTGCCATTCAGGAAGGGCGGGTGAATGTGGTGGTGGGTACTCACGCCATCATCCAGGATGAAGTGACCTTTCAAGATCTTGGGTTGGTAATTATAGATGAACAACAACGGTTTGGCGTTCTTCAGCGGGGGAAGCTTCTCAGCAAAGGTGACAACCCGGACATCCTCGCCATGACAGCAACGCCCATCCCTCGGACACTGGCCATTACTTACCACGGCGACATGGAGCTCTCCCTGCTTGATGAAATGCCCAAACACCATCAGCCGGTAACGACGCGAATAGTAGAAGTGGAGAAGATAGAAAAAGTTTACAGCTTCATGGCGGAGGAGATGAAAAAAGGACGGCAATGTATGGTAGTCTATCCCCTTATTGATGAATCTGAAAAGATGGATTTGGAAGCGGCGGTGGAAGGTTGTAAACGACTGGAGAAGCAGTTCTCAGATTTTGTCACCGCTCTATTACACGGCAGAATGAAACGGGAAGAAAAAGATGATATCATGGACCGTTTTGTCGGGAACGAGATACAGCTTCTTGTTTCCACCACAGTCATCGAAGTGGGGATTGACGTTCCAAACGCTACCATTATGCTTATCGAGAATGCTGAGCGGTTTGGACTCACTCAACTTCACCAGCTTCGAGGCAGGATTGGGAGGGGTTCAGAGAAAGGTTACTGCATCCTCGTGCAGCGTAATATCACTGCAAATTCCAGAAAACGGCTGGCCATCATGGAAAGAACCAGCGACGGATTTGAAATCTCTGATGAAGATCTCAAACTACGAGGCCCCGGTGAGTTTTACGGAACGCGGCAACACGGTTATCCCAAATGGAAGATTGCCGATCTTGTGAACGACGGACAGATCATCCGTGATGCCCGGAAGGCCGCGTTCAAGATTGTAAAAGTTGATCCGCATCTTACCGATCCTGCCAACAAAAAGATTCGGTTAAGATTTATGAAGGACTACCAGCAGATGCTCGAAATGGTAAATATTGGTTGACAGGGCCATGAAGCCTCTCACTCACTGTACACTTTGCGGAAGCGGCAATCTCCGCCCGGTTCTTTCCACGCGCGATTATGTGGTGTCAGGTGAAAATTTTGATATTATTGAATGCAATGAATGTGAAGTTCGGCTTACGACACCGGTGCCTGAGCCAGACGAAATGGACCGCTACTATGAGTCGGATAAATACCATCCCCATTCCAGCGGTGGATTCAGCCTGTCGGACATTATCTACAAGGTTGTGCGTGGAATAATGGTGGGGAAAAAGCGTCGGTGGATAGAGCGCTTCACTGGCGTGAGAGGTGGCCGCCTGCTGGATATCGGTTGCGGCACCGGCGAATTCGCCGCGTCCATGCGGGACGGTGGCTGGGATGTATCCTGCGTTGATTCATCTGAGAACGCTCGAAAAATTGCAAAAGATCGATTTGATTTGGAAGTCATGCCACCTCAAGTCTGGCTTGAGCAAGACTGTGGTCCATTCGACGCCATCACCTTCTGGCACACGCTTGAGCATGTCTACAATCCGGAGTTTTATCTTTACCGGGCTCGTAGTCAACTCACTGAAAAAGGATGCATGTTCATTGGTGTCCCCAACTTTACCTCGCACGACGCCCAGACTTACGGAGATCAATGGGCCGCTTGGGATGTTCCCCGTCATTTGACTCATTTCAGTCCCACCGCCATGGAGCGGCTTCTTGACAGGTGTGATTTGTCACTTAGGAATATGAGAGGTCTCCCTTATGATGCGTACTATGTATCGCTGTTAAGCGCGAAGTGTAGCGAGCAAAATTCTCTGAGCGCCCTCTTTACAGGCTTCTTTTCCAACAGGAAAGCCGGAGCTGACAAGAAATGGTTCAGTTCGTTAATTTATATGGTTAGACCTAAGTCCAATGACGAAGGTTAGTGAAAAGAAACCGACCACTCAGAAAGGCATTTAAGCGTTATGTCAGAAACTGAAGCGAAAAGTGACGAGCATATTCTTATTCATGTTGTGACCATGTTCACGCAGCAGGCGTGGATGGCCATGGGGAAACTGAAAAATCCGATGACGGATAAGATGGAGCGCAATCTCCAGGAAGCCAGTTTCTTTATCGATATCCTGGATATGATGAAGAAACGGATGGCAGGGAATCTCTCCGACGATGAGGAAAAGTTCCTCGAGTCAAGTCTCAGCGGTCTCAAAATGAACTATCTGGAAGAGTCGAATAAGCCTGAGCCCGAAAAATCCGAAGAAGAACCAACTGATAGTGAACAAGACGCTGATCAGGATAAGGCCCCTAAAGAAGAACAGGCTGAAGATGAAAAGGATAAAAACACCGATGAAGCTTCCGCCGAAGAAAAAAATGAAGAAGAAAAATCTGAAGCGCCTGACTCAGATGAAAAAAGTGATGAAGATGAGAAGCCTGAATGACATCTGAGAAGCTGAACAGAATTTTAGCCGGCATTGTTTTTGTCGTCACTTTTATCATCTATTTTGATACCATGGCGCCTACGGTGTCTTACTGGGACTGTGGTGAATTCATCGCTACCTCCTACATCTTGGGAGTGCCTCATCCACCGGGCAGTCCGCTATTCCTAATTATTGGTAGGATTTTTTCCATGCTGCCGTTCAGTAGCGACATTGCTTATAGAGTTAATATCATTTCGCCGCTGGTAAGTGCTTTGGCGGTGATGTTTCTTTATCTCATTATCGTTCAGCTTGTGCGCCAGTTCCGCGGCAAGATTGAAACAGTTGAAGACCGACTAATCACTTTCGGCTCAGCCGCAGTTGGTGCCCTTATTTTCGCTTTTACGGACAGCCATTGGTTCAATGCTATAGAAGCCGAGGTCTATGCTATGAGCACACTTTCCACAGCCATTGTGGCATGGCTCATTCTTCACTGGGCTGAAAGAGCGGATAAACCGGGAAATGAAAGGTATGTACTTCTTATCAGCTATGTGTTGGGTCTCGCCACCGGTATTCACCTTTTGAACTTGCTTGCACTACCGTTCATGGGAATGATTATTTACTTTAAAAAGGCCAAGTTCTCCTGGCGTTCATTTATTATCATGGGTGCCATTACCGGAGGCATATTTTTCGGCATCTATTTGGGAATAATCAAAGGATTCCCGCAGATTGCCGCTAAGATCGGTCTTTTTGGTCTGGCCGTTGTAATGGTAGCTGTTTTCAGCGCCACTGTTGTTGCTATCATTCAGAAGCGCCGTCTCGCTTCACTCATCCTTTCATCAGCGGTGTTGGTAATTGTGGGATACTCCACCTATGGAATGCTTTTCATCCGTTCCTCGCAAGATCCGGCCATTGATGAAAATAATCCTGAGACAGTGGAGCGGGCCATTAAATATCTAGAGCGTGAACAGTACGGTGCTATTTTCACCCTGCCCAGGAGGTATAAAAAAGAGCAGGTAGGTTCTTATCCTCATAAAGTTTCCGTTGTGGGTAGACCAATAAACGGTCAAAATTTTTCTTCCTCTCAAAATTACAAATATATGTTTCACGACCTTGGCACCCAGTTGAATTTTCTATGGGATTATCAGATCGTCAGGATGTATGCCCGTTATTTCCTGTGGCAGTTTGCTGGTCGGGGACCGGCGGGAGATAAGTGGGTATCAGAATTTGGCGCTCTGAAAAAAAGGGGGGAAGACGGTGTTGATTGGAGCCAGTTTGGTTTGCCACTTCCATTTCTTATGGGAGTCTTGGGTATGGTCTATCATTTCAAGCGGGATCCGAAACGAGCGTGGTCCGTTCTTGCGCTCTTTTTCATGACAGGCCTTGCCGTCATTTTCTATCTCAATCAGGATAAGTTTCAGCCAAGAGAACGTGACTATTCTTACGTTGGTAGCTTTCTTGCCTATTCCATCTGGATCGGCATTGCTGCCGCGGCTCTTTTGGATAAAGTGGTCAACACCTTGAAGCAAAAGAATATGGCTTACAATACTATGTATGCCAGTGTTGCACTTCTTTTTCTGGTGCCGGGCATTATGTTGTCGTCCAATTACCATTCTCACGATCGCTCAGGGAATTATGTGGCGTGGGATTATTCGTACAATATTCTCCAAACATGTGAACCGAACGCCATCATATTCACCAACGGTGACAATGACACATTTCCTCTTTGGTACCTCCAGGAAGTGGAGGGGATTCGGAAAGATGTTACCGTAGCCAATCTCAGTCTCCTGAATACCGACTGGTATATTCAACAGTTGCGGGAATTACGTTCCGGCAGTGAACGGTTTATCAATCTTACTGATGAACAGATTTCTGGAAAGAGACCTATCGGTCTCAACCCTGTGGATGGTAAACCACTTTTCCTTAGGGTTGATCGGTGGAAGAATACGCCCATCACTGTTCCTGTTGCCGGCGACCCCGACAATAAAGAAGGGAAGGTCTCTTGGACGCTCAAACCGACAATCGGAGGTGGTGGAATCCGTGTTCAGGATCTGATGATCCTTCATATTATACAGCAAAGTAAATGGCAAATTCCCATCTATTTCGCTGTTACTGTATCTCCAAGCAATAGAATTGGTTTGGAAAAATATCTTCAGATGGAAGGACTTGCCTTTAGGCTAAGGTCTCATGGAGTTCCTCCAGTGAATTATGATAGGCTTTCGAAAAATCTTATGACCGTGGTGGAGGATACGACCTGGGCCACCGATTATGTTCCCGGCTACAAATACAGAAATTTGGATGATCCCGAAGTTTATCTTAATCCCAATATCCTGAAGTTGCTTCAAAATTACCGTTCCGCCTTTATGCAGCTGGGAATGAATAAATATCAGAAGTTGCGTAATAAACGTAAGGACAGTTTTACTACTGATGACGATTTGGAACGATTCAAGCATGAAGCCTTGGAGCCACTCAATTTGATGGCAGATCTTATGCCTGAAGACGTAGTTCCCATCAACAGCGAAGAAATGAAACTGCAGATGGGCCAGATTTACCACGACTCTGGCGATGTAGAGCGGGGGAAAGAAATACTCCAACAGTTTCACAACTCGAACCGGCCGGACATTGTGGCTTATCTACTTCAGACTTACACCGAAAACGGTTACGACATTGAAGCCGTTGACGTTCTGGAAAAGTGGACATTGAAGTTCCCATCAGATACCAATGCTACCTCTCTTCTCAGGCAATATCGGGCAAGGAGCGAATCCCCTGACTCTTGATACCAGCGCACTGCCGCTGGTCTCAATCATTATTCCTCACTACAACGGGATCGAGATCCTTTCTGAATGTCTCGATTCGCTGAAAGCTACTACTTATCCCGAAATTGAACTGCTTGTGGTGGATAACGGATCAACTGATGACAGTGTCGATTGGGTGGCGGAGAATCATCCTGATGTTCGTCTTATCAAGAATGCTTCCAACGAGGGATATGCCGGCGGCTGTAACGGTGGTGCTCAAGTGGCCAAAGGTGAACTGCTGGTCTTTCTTAATAATGACACCATCCAGGAAGAGGGCTGGATTGAGCCTCTGGTTGAAACGTTTCAGTCAGATTCAGGCGTAGCGGCGGTTCAGCCGAAAATCCTCAATTATTTTGAAAGAGATCTTTTTGATTATGCCGGAGGCAGTGGCGGTGCCATGGATCTGCTCTGTTTTCCCTTTGCCAGGGGACGTCTCTTTCTGACTCAGGAAAAGGACATGGGCCAATACGATGATGAGACTGATATTTTCTGGGCGTCAGGAACGGCCTTTATGGTACGCCGGAGCGATTTTGAGGCAGCGGGCCGGTTTGATGAATCGTTCTTTGCCCATCAGGAGGAGATCGATCTTCAGTGGCGGTTGCATCTCATGAAGCGCCGTTCCAGGGTCAATCCCAAGTCTGTGGTATACCATAAAAATGCTGTTACACTGCCGACCCAATCCTTAAAAAAACAGTACCTTAATCATCGCAATTCGATGCTTATGCTCCTGAGCAATTACTCTCTCCCGCTTATGCTCTATCTTTTTCCCATTCGCCTTGCTCTTGAGATTGTAGCTATCTTCTACTCCCTGGCTTTGGTCGATTTCCGCCACGTTTTTGGCATCCTCCAATCATTAATCTGGATTTTGTTTCACCCTCACGTAATTCTAAAACGCCGTCGCCGGGTCAAATCGATCCGTCAGCTGAAAGACAGAGAAGTGATCTCCCGTATGTATAAAGGGAGTGTAGTGCTACAGTATTATATTTTTAAAAAACGGAATTACCGGGACTTGGTGTCGAGTCCTGATTGATACTTCGCTTTGTTGTCAGGATCCAATTCTGACAACCTTTTCAGCATCATTTTTTTCGATGAAATGCTCGCCGGGAGTTTGCTCAGTTCCTCAGCGTGACCGGTAAGAAATATAATTGAGTAGTGTTCTCGGGGAAACTGTGAAAAAGTGCCCTCTAGGTTTTTCATCATCTCTTTGAATGCTTCGTCGGCACCTTTCAGATCCTCTTCGTCGATATAAGCCATGGCGTCGTAGAAATGGAATTTAGCCAGTCGCGTTTCGCGGTATTTTGTCATGAGATTTACCAGCTCCAGACGCTCACTCCATCCCCGGCGATACTGAGATGAGAGGCCACGCAATGCGATCTCTCTTGCCCGCTCATAAAAACGTGTTCCGCCGAACTGTTCATAAGTGTCTGCTTCGCCTGCCATTACGATGTAGCCGTAAAACTCCAGGGCACTGGCCAACGGCTCAAAAATAACGGGTGAAAACACAATACTCTGTCCCATGGCGTATGGGAACTGAATAAGTTTGGCAAAGTAACGTTGATCAATACCTGTTGAAAAGAGGCATTGAGCGGAATAGAGCCTTTCACTCCCTTTATCGGCCACACCCTCGAAAATGATCTGAACATTCAGTGGGACTTTCAGATCACTGAATTCTTCATCCCAAGGGGTAACTTTAAAGAAGCTGGTGACTTCATTTGCCAGCGTCGAGGTAGTTCGGCGATCGTTCTCCTTCAATCGCTGAGCGTCCAATGTAACTTGAACATTGCCGAACTGTGCGTTTGATAGAGAAACGAAAATCAGGGTTAAGACAAGGGATCGCATACTTACAGGTGGAAGTTATTGCGGGACGGAAGCAGCTTCAAGAGGAATCTTCAGTCGTCCGGGGATTTCTTCTCGGTAACCGTAAATTACAATGATATGACAAATGTAACATCACTACTGGAACAGCATACTGACGGCTACAAAATTCTCACGGCGGCCATGGATTTGGCTTCAGCTACGGAAAAGGAAGTGTACGTTGTTGGTGGCTATGTCCGGGATGCCCTCATGCAGAGGTCTCTCACTGACATTGATCTCATGGTTGTTGGGGACGGCATCGCCTTTGCCAGAGAGTTGGCACCGGCTCTCAAGGGAGGGAAGATTGTGCCGTTTGAGCAGTTTGGAACAGCCCAGATCCCTTTAAATAACAGTATTGTTGAGGTTGCCTCAGCCAGGAGCGAGGCTTACTCATCAGATTCGCGAAAGCCACAAGTTGAGGATGCAGACCTTGAAACAGACCTTTCACGGAGAGATTTTACTATCAATGCCATGGCTGTTTCGCTGAACAAAACAGATTTTGGTGAACTTCATGATCCCTACAACGGTGTTAAGGACCTCAACTCAGGTCTCATCCGGACACCACTGGATCCAGACACCACTTTTTCCGATGATCCGCTCAGAATGCTCAGGGCAGTCCGTTTTGCTTCACAGCTCGGATTTAAGGTGGATTCTTCCGTCACGGACAGCATCCAGCGGCAGGTGGAGCGGATCGAAATTGTCTCAGCCGAACGGGTTACCGCCGAGATATACAAGATTCTCGCCTCTCCACAACCTTCCCTCGGGCTTGATCTTTTACAGCAAGTGGGACTCATGGAAATTGTCCTTCCGGAGGTTTCAGCCCTCTACGGTTTGGAACAGCCGTCTGAATGGCATCACAAGGATATTTTTTATCACACACTTCAAGTGGTGGATAACATTGCTGAGAAAACGGAAAAGGCGGACCTCCGCTTTGCAGCCCTTATTCATGATATTGGTAAGCCGAAGACCCGTCGCCTGGATAAAAATAAAGGGTGGACATTCCATGGCCACGATGCAATTGGGGCCAATATGGTGGACAAAATGGCGAAGCGGATGAAACTGTCCAACCAAACTCGGGAGTTTCTCAAGAAGCTGACACTCTTACATCTTCGCCCCATCTCTCTGGCTAAAGAGGATGTTACTGACAGTGCCGTGCGGCGGCTCATGGTGACGGCGGGAGAAGAGGTAGATGATTTAATGACTTTGTGCCGTGCGGATATAACCTCTAAGAACCCTAAGCTCGTGAAAAAGTACATGGAAAATTTCCAACGAGTTGAAACCTTTATGCAGGATGTTACGGAGCGGGACGCTTATCGCGCATTCCAGTCGCCTGTTCGGGGCGACCAAATCATGAAAGAGTGTGGTCTACCTCCGGGCAAGACGGTGGGTAAGATTAAGGAAGCCATCGAAAATGCAATCCTAGACGGGGAAATCGAGAATGATTATGATGCCGCCTATGAATATTTTATAAAAATAAAAGAGGAATTTATGCAATAGGAGAATGGTTAAATTTATTTTATTTCCGAGGCTGTAATGTCCTTAATAAGAATGTACGGTTGGGTGAAAAATTAATGAAGGAACTTGTGATGTGTGGGCTCGTTACTTACTTTGGTGCTAGGGAGGTTAAGGACAACTATTTTCCCCTATCGGGTGTCAAAAAAAATAGAACAACTTCTTGAATCGATAGAATATGTTTAAACAATTAACCCTTCTTCTTGCTTTTTCATCATTCTGTTTTGGTCAGGAGGTTTACACTCTTGATGACTGCATCCGCATTGCGCTGGAAAACAACCGGAATCTGAGGGTAGCGCAGCTTCAGGTTTCATCAGCCGAAGCTGACAGGAAAGGGTCGCTGGCTGTTATTCTGCCGAGGATAGGTGCTTCTACCGGGTCGTTTCAACAGGGATCTTATACCAATCTTCAGTTCGGAATTCCTGTGCCAGAATCGGAGTACCACTCCGGCTCTATTTCTCTCAATCAGAATATCTTTGATGGCGGAAACTGGTGGAATCAGATAGCCCTCAGCAAGAATATTTATCAGCTGAGTGTGGAAAATGAACTGGCCACAAAGATTAGCACAGTTCTTGCTGTGAAGCGGGCCTATTATGAGCTCCTGAAGAACATTGAACTGCTGGAAGTTGCCCGCCAGCAGGTTGAACTGTCTGAACAGCAGGTGGAAAGGGTCAGGCAGCAGTATGAGGTTGAAGCGGTGGCCAAAACGGATCTGTTAAAACAGCAGGTACTACTAGGAGAAGTTCAGGTCCAGTTGCTTAATCAGGAAGCGATTCTGGAGAATTCGACCCGGGTGCTGGCAAACACCATGGGTATAAATGTTAATTCTAAATTTGACCTGTCACAGACTGACCAAAAAAGATCAACTCTGGAATCTCAAAATGAACTGTGGGAAATAGTGGCGGAACGCAACCAGGCCATCTTGTCCCGACGGACGCAGATAACCGCATCGGACATTCGGGTGAAGATTGCCAGAGCAGGATACTTTCCTTCAATCTCAGCCTCGCTGGGGTACAGCGGTTCATCAGACAAAATAGATCAGCTTTATTCAGACGTGGATAAACACTGGCGGCAGTCTTTGAGTCTTTCCATATCCTATCCACTTTTTACAGGGCTTCAACGATCGAGCCAGTTGCAGCGGGCAAAGATAGACGCTGAGATCGCTAGGGAAGAATTCGATAGGCTGACCAGGGACCTTCGTGTTCAGTTCGACAGTTATTACAGACAGTGGGAAAATATCAGCAGGTCGATTCCAATATATACGGAAACAAAAGCATCGGCAGATGAAGACCTTCGGCTGGTTCAGGAAATGTACAATCTGGGAGCCTCGACCATTCTTGATGTTCTAAATGCGCAACTTTCGCTGGCACGGGCCAACAGTTCACTTGTTCGTGCGAGCTATGATGAACGGATCCTCAGGTCGGAGTTGGATGCTATGGCCAGTAGATTGTAACTAATGATGAGGTAACATGGAAAAAAAGAAAAAGAAAAAAAGTAACAAAAAAAGAAATATAATTATTATTTCTATTTTGGTCTTAATTGTAGTTGCTCTTTCTCTCAAATTCGTTTCTTCATCTGGTGTTAAACCGGTGGAGGTAACGGTGGAACCGGTAGCAAAACGTGAAATTGTTCACAAAGTTACAGCGTCAGGCAAAATCCAGCCGGAGAAGCAGGTAGAAATCAGCGCGAACATCAGTGCCCTCATCATGGAAATTTCAGTTGAAGAAGGTGATTCTGTCATGATGGGCCAGCACCTTATATCCCTTGATCGTATGCGCTACGAGGCGGCTAGTGAGCAGGCTCTTTCACGGCTAAAATCAGCCGAGGCGAATCTGGTAAAAAATACGGCCATGAGAGATCGGGCAGAAAAGCTCTTTTCTGAGCAACTTATTTCCAGCCAGGAGATTGAATCTTCTACGGCAAGTTTCCAACTTGCGGAAAGCGACGTCGAAATGACAAGGGCGTCTTTAAAATCCGCCATGGATGATCTCTCGAAAACATCACTGTTGGCGCCCAGCAATGGTATCGTAACTGAGGTTAGGAAAGAAGAAGGTGAGATGGCTCTCGGCTCCATGTTTCAAGCTGATGTCATTATGAGTATTGCTGATCTTAGCAAAATGGAAGTGAACGTGGACGTGAACGAGAATGATGTGGTGTCCATTGAGATAGGTGATACCTCAGAAATCGAGATTGATGCTTTCCAGGATACGTTATTTTATGGCGTAGTGACGGAAATAGCCCACATTGCCCAAACGGCTGGTTTGGGTACTCAAGAGCAAGTGACCAATTTCAAAGTGAAGGTTCGCATGATCGATGTGCCTGAAGGTATCCGCCCGGGTATGAGCGCCACTGCAAACATTGTTACCGATAAACGTGTAAATGCCTTGGCAATTCCTATACAGAGTCTTACTGTAAGGCCGGTCGGTTCTGAAAAACAGATGTTTCCAGACAAAGGTGTGCCTGAGAACGAATCTGAAGAAAGATCAAAGGCAAAAGTTCAGGAATTTGAGGAATTAATTTTTATTCTAGCAGATGAGCCTGGAGGCGTTCTGCGAAATGGTGAATTATCTAAACCGGAAGGTTTGGATAAAATAAAATCTAAAGGCGACACCAAGTATGTACATATAAGACCGGTAACAGTAGGTATATCCTCTGAAACTCATTATGAAGTTATTAGCGGATTGGAAGAGGGTGAAGAGATTGTTGTCGGCAGTTACCGTGCCATTAGTAAGGATCTAAGTCATAATAGAACCGTCATCACATCTAAGGATAGTGAGGAGAATCAAAAAGGGTTCAGGATTCAAATTGGCGGGTCTTCCAAATCGGAGAATTAACCATCCCTGACCTGATTTCCCTGAATAGTATCAAGCGTCACTATGACGTAGGCGGCGAAGTCGTTCGGGCGCTTGACGGAGTAGATCTAGTCATTCGTCCAAATGAATATATTTCCATTATGGGTCCTTCGGGTTCAGGCAAGTCTACCCTCATGAATATGATTGGCTGCCTCGATACACCTACAAATGGAACTTACGAATTTGAGGGTGAATTGGTTCATGAAATGGATGACAATCAGCTGGCATCAATTAGGAACCGAAAAATCGGTTTTGTCTTTCAGACATTTAACCTACTTCCCAAAGCGACGGCCCTGAGAAACGTAGAGGTACCTCTTATTTATGCTAATATCTCCAGAGTGGATAGACTTGAGCAGGCGAAGGAATCATTAACTGCTGTGGGGTTGGGAGACCGAATGCATCACAAACCCAACGAACTTTCAGGTGGTCAGCGTCAGCGAGTGGCCATTGCTCGGGCATTGGTTAATAACCCGTCTATCATGCTGGCAGATGAACCGACAGGAAATTTAGATCATGATAGCGCTGAACAGGTCTTTAACCTTCTCGCAGAACTGGTCAAAAAAACTGGAGTAGCCGCCTTAATTGCCACGCATAACCCCGAACTTGCAGAGAAAATGGATAGGGTTTTGCGCTTGGAGAATGGAATATTAGTACCTGACTGATCCACAGACCTTCCCCATGTCCCAATTAACTTGGGGATAACTCTTCAAATTTGATGATATCCTAATGACAGGCTCTTTCGAATCTGAGATTCTTGTTACCATGCCCCGTTCGGAATTTGTCCATCTGAGATTGCACACTGCTTATTCCTTGCTTGAAGGAGCTATAAAAATAGCAGACCTGGTTAAGCAATGCCAAAAAATGGAGATGCCGGCGGTAGCAATGACCGATACTTGTAATTTATTTGGGGCGTTGGATTTTTCTACAAATTGTGCCGAGGGGGGTATACAACCCATAATTGGCTGTCAGTTAGAAGTATCGACCTATATGCCGGAAAGTATAATGGATGTTCGACAGTCAACTCCTAGCATTCTTAGAAAAGGAGAAATCTCACTTCCTGACCAAATTATTCTTTTGGCTCAGAATAAAATTGGATATGACAATCTTCTCCAACTTGTAAGCAAATACCACCTAGAAGCAGATCAATTGGGGAATAGTCATATCTCATATGACCTCCTTAATTTGTATGGAGAAGGACTTATCGCCTTTACTGGTGGTCCTGCTGGCGGTGTTGGCAAGTTACTTTCCCAAGGGAAAATCGAACACGCCGAAGCACTTCTTCTAAAACTCCGGGATATATTTAAAGATCGCCTCTACGTGGAGCTAATGCGTCACAATTTAGAGACGGAACGTTTCATTGAAAAAGGTTTAATTGACCTTGCTTATGAGCATGGATTACCTCTTATCGCTACAAATGAGTGTTTTTTTATATCCGAAGACATGTATGAGGCTCATGACGCTTTAATCTGTATCTCAGAAAGTACTTATGTAGATCAGTCTGAGCGTCGTCGTTTAACACCGGAGCATCGTCTAAAATCAGCCAAGGAGATGAATTCTTTGTTCTCAGATCTACCTGAGGCCATTGAGAATACAATCTTGGTCGCTAAACGTTGTGCAACCATGGCAGAAACATGTAGGCCGCTACTCCCACCAGCTCCCAAGTCGAAAGATGACAAACGTAGTGACGACGATGTTTTAGAAGATTTAGCCAAAATAGGCCTTGAAAACCGCCTTCAATCAGTTGTCTTAATCGGCATGGATGAATTTCCAAATATCGAGGCGATCACTAGACCTTATCATGAACGTTTGAGATATGAACTAGATGTTATTGGAGAAATGGGGTTTTCTGGCTACTTTTTGATTGTGGCTGATTTTATTCAATGGGCAAAAGCCGAAGGGATTCTTGTTGGTCCTGGAAGGGGTTCCGGTGCAGGATCTCTGGTTGCTTGGGCACTAACGATTACTGACTTAGATCCTTTGAGATTTGGACTTTTATTCGAACGATTTCTAAATCCTGAACGAATTTCTATGCCAGACTTTGATATTGATTTTTGCCAGGAAAGGAGGGACGAGGTAATTCGATACGTTCAGGATAAATATGGCGAGGATAGAGTTGCTCAAATTATTACGTTCGGTACCTTGCAACCACGAGCCGCACTTCGGGATGTAGGTCGTGTTTTAGGTATGCCTTATGCACAAGTGGACGGAATATGCAAGCTGGTACCAAATAATCCCGCCAATCCAACGACCTTGGAAAAGGCAATAGATGATGAGCCTTTGTTACGAAAAGAGGTTGAACTTAATGCCGGCGTAGCCCGATTGTTAGAAATATCTATGAAACTTGAAGGACTTTACCGCCACGCTTCTACTCATGCCGCAGGCGTTGTAATTGGCGATAGACCTTTGACGGATTTAATCCCTCTTTACCGGGATCCCCGATCGGATATCCCCGTAACACAATTTTCTATGAAGTGGGCGGAAGCCGCTGGTCTGGTAAAATTTGATTTCTTAGGTCTAAAGACACTAACAATATTTTCCACTACACAGGAATTACTGAAACAAAGAAATCTAGAGATCGATTTAAATAATTTACCTCTGGATGATTCAGGCACCTTTGAAATGTTGGGACGTGGTGAAACGACCGGCATATTCCAACTAGAGAGCTCAGGAATGCGGGATATTCTTCGAAATATGAAACCGGACAGTTTTGAAGACATCATTGCAATTGTGGCGCTTTACCGTCCGGGACCCATGGATAATATTCCCAGCTATATACGGCGTAAACATGGAACCGAAGAAGCGGATTTTCTTTTCCCTAGCCTAGAACCAATACTCAGTGAAACCTATGGCATTATGATTTACCAAGAGCAGGTCATGCAAATTGCGCAAGAACTAGCTGGTTACACACTGGGTGGGGCTGATCTTTTGAGGAGGGCCATGGGCAAGAAAATTAAAGAAGAAATGGACGCGCAGCGCGAAGATTTTATAGCTGGTTCAGTAGGTAGAGGTGTCCCGGAGAAAAAGGCATCGGATATTTTTGAACAAGTCGCTAAGTTTGCTGGTTACGGTTTTAACAAATCTCACGCCGCTGCCTATGCGTTTATTTCTTATCAAACAGCGTACCTAAAAGCCAATTTTCCTACTGAATTTATGGCTGCTTCCATGACCTTAGACATACACAATACTGACAAACTCAATGCATTTAAGCAGGAACTTGACCGCATAAATATTAGCCTATTAGAGCCAGATATTAACAAATCTAAGGTGGTGTTTTCCGTAGAGTTGGAGAAAAAGGAAGGACAACAAATAGCAGCGGTCAGGTATGCACTTGCAGCAATAAAGAACGTGGGGCAATCGGCTATGGAAAGTCTGGTGATAAGCCGTGATAACTATGGTCCTTTCGACAATCTCCGGGATTTGGTCACACGATTAGATAGTAAAATTATCAGTAAACGGCAGTTCGAAAATTTAGTTAAAGCGGGCGCGCTCGATCAACTGACGTCAAATCGACGGCAGTTGTTTGAGGGAACAGAGACGATCATTCGACAAGGCAATGTCACACAACAAGAAAGAGAAAGCGACCAGATAAGATTATTTGGTTCCGAAGATCTTCTTTCTGATGAAATAAATTTACCGGACGTCCCTGACTGGGAACCAATGGAACGACTTAAAGAAGAATTTGATGCAATTGGATTTTATCTATCTGCGCATCCACTTGACAATTACACCAATGCATTAAAACGGCTGAAAATTAAGAATTTTGTAGAAATTGAAAAAGCTAAAAGGGGAGGTCTTGTCACCCTAGCGGGGGTCATAATTAGTAAAAAAGATAGAGTCTCTCAAAAAGGGAAACGATTTTCATTCCTCCAGTTATCTGATCAATCCGGGATATACGAAATTATTGTGTTTTCTGAACTATTAGCAGCTAAGGACCATGTTCTTATCTCGGGACATACCATCTTTGTTAAAGCGACTGCGCAATTTGAAGGCGAAACTGTACGTTTTACTGCACATGACGTTCAAAGCCTAGAAGAAATGGATACACTTGAAGGTGCAGGGCTAAAGATATTTGTTGATGAAAAAGAGACCCTACCTTCGCTAAAAAGGGTGCTTAGCAGTGGAGGCGCAGGTCAAGGCGAGGTGATATTGGTCTCGCGGGTCAACAAATTACTTGAGGTTGAAGT
>SCKS01000070.1 GCA_004124465.1 Fidelibacterota bacterium | reverse complement strand
TGATTGTTTTTACCCGTCCATCCATGATCTCCGGGAATTGAGTGTAATCACTTACATCCGTAACAGGAATATTTGCATCACGAAGTGCTTTGGCAGTACCGCCAGTGGAGAGGATTTCAACACTACGCCCGTTCAGTGATTGAGCTAATTCGACTACGCCCGTTTTGTCGAAGACAGATATAAGGGCTCGCTTTACTTGAGTTGGGTTTTGATTTAAGATAGGATTATTAATCATATTTATCAGTTTGTATCAATTTTATCGCTTCAATAAAAGCGTCACCTTCCAATGCTTGTACTTTTGTCTTTAAAGATTCAACGGTATCGTCAGATGTAACGGTGCATTTTTTCTGGATTAGGATTGGCCCAGCATCTACTTCTTCAGTGACGAAATGGATCGTACATCCTGTTTCAGGATCACCATTTTTTATTACTTCAGTGTGAACGTTAGTATCCATTCCACCGGCATATTTCGGCAGGAGGGAAGGGTGGACATTTAAAATTCTATCATGCCAATTCCGGCAAAATTCAGCTGACAGAATTCGCATAAAACCTATGAGGAGCACCAGTTCAACACCGTGGTTTTGCATAGCCGCTGTCATCTCCCTGTCAAACTCCTCTCTGGCTTTACCTTTATGGGGAATGAAAAAAGTTGGTACTCCGTGGCTTTTAGCCCGTTCTAAGATGTAAGCACTTTCTCGATTGGAAACTACCACCGATACTTCCGCATCTAACTGGCCGTCATTTATGGCATCCAGTATGGCTTGTAAGTCTGTCCCCTTTGTGGAGCCGAGAACACCGATCTTAATCATCGCAGAGTGTCCATATGGTCAATTCTTTTTTGAACTAATTCTTTGGTGCCAATATCTCTCCGATGAAAGAGGGGACCGGTTACAGTTGAAATTTCCCTCTCAGCAATTTGCTCCGCGGCGGTAATAGAGTCGGCCATCCCCACTACTGCCACAGTTCTGCTCCCCGCTTCTACCAACTGATCATTTTTAATATCCACCGATGCGTAAAATAAGCCCTCCCGATTTTCAATACCGGACACATCAATTGGCTCGCCCTTCACTGGATTGTCAGGATATCCTTCAGGCACTGCATACTTGCAGACCGTGGCTTGGTTTCTGAACTTGACATCAACTTCATGAAGATTACCGTCAGTAATGGCCCTACAGAGTGCAACAAAATCTGATTCCAGCAAGGGCAGCACATTCATAGCTTCCGGATCACCCAAGCGGGCGTTGTATTCAATAAGCTTGACCCCCGTTGCGGTGGCCATGAAACCGCCGTAGAGGATACCTTTGTACCCCTTTCCGAACTTGTCTTTCAGTGCCGCGGCTGTAGCCAGGTTGATTCCCTGTGCCTGTGCAATATCAGTATCTCTGAGAAAAGGGAGGGAGTGGTTTGCATCGGAGTATGTCCCCATGCCGCCGGTGTTGGGGCCTGTATCTCCTTCGTAGGCTCGCTTGTGGTCTTGGACCACTGGCATATGCTTCAGAGTTTCCCCGTCGCAGAAGCTCATGAGAGAAAACTCCTGTCCCGACAGTTTTTCTTCGATTACAAACCGACCGCCTTTCTCCACAAGCTCTTGGCAATACAAGGTAGCCTCCTCATGAGAATAAAGGTGTTCTCCTGAAACTTTTACACCTTTGCCTCCCGCCAGACCGTCATACTTAACCACATAATTCTCACCTAGTTCATTTAGATAATCAGTGACACCCTCCATGGATGAAAATGTCTTGTATTCAGGACAGGCAGGAATATTGTATTCATTAAGGAGGTCTCGGGCACACGCTTTGGAGGTTTCGATCTGGGCCAGGTCTTTTTTGGGTCCTACCACCTTGACACCCATTTCCCAAAGTGCATCTGCCACACCGCAGGCCAGCGGATTCTCCGGCCCGATGATGGCAAGCCCCACGCCGTTTTTCTCCGCATACAAGGTGACTGAATCGGAGTTGTTAATATCACCCGTAGTTACATCGTCACACAATTCGACAATGCCAGGATTGAAGTTTGTGGCGAGACAAAAAACCTTTTTTTCTTGAGGAGAACGATGCAGAACTCGGCAGATGGCGTGCTCCCGGGCACCAGAACCTACCACCAGAAAGTTGTTAATGACCGTTGCGGTCATTAAGTCGCATGGTCTCCATCTCGCTCATTTTTTCTTCGTCCACGTTTCCTGAAACATACCAACCGTCGAGACATGCCATGCACGGACGATCAATGTTGTGATCGCCTTTACGGGTTACTGCTTCTACTAGGTCGGGGATTTCCTGGTAAAGGAGAATGTCCACACCGATATAGGTCCGAATTTCATCAACCGATTTCTGGGCTGCAATCAGTTCTGACCGGGTTGGCATATCCACACCGTAGAAACAGGGATTTTTTACCGGTGGACAGGCAGTAACAAAGTAAACTTCTTTTGCACCCATACCCCTCACCATACGGACAATTTGTCGGCTTGTGTTCCCGCGGACGATGCTGTCCTCGACGATCATCACTTTTTTGTCTCGAATCTCGATCTCCTGCGGAACCAGCTTGTGCCGGATCGACTTTTTCCGTTCGGCTTGGCCCGGCATGATGAATGTTCGCCCGATGAAAGGATTTTTGTATAGCCCCTCAGAGTAGCGGACACCCAGCTCGTAGGCAAGGGAGAGGGCGGCAGTGTTAGCGGTTGACGGTGCCGGGATAACAATATCAGGTAGGACATCAGGGTGTTTTTCAATCCACCGTTTAGCAAGGTTTTGACCCATTCTTAACCTGGAACGGTAAACACTTACATCATTCATCATGGTATCTGGACGGGAAAAATAGACGTACTCGAAAATGCAGGGAGTAAATTCCTCCGACACAAGTTTTTTGCTGAAAACTTTGCCACTTTCACTTACATAATAGACTTCACCCGGTTCTACATTTCCTTTCGGTTCAAATTCCAGGGAATGAAACATGGTTGTCTCGCTGGAAAATATGTGATCAACAGAACCGTTGTCACTTTTGCGCTCACCTCTTGACAGCGGCCGTATGCCGTGTGGATCTCTGAAGGCGATAAGTCCTTTTCCCACAATTGCGGCCACCACTGAAAAGGATCCACTGGTTCGATCAAAAACACTTTTTACAGCACCACAGATTTGTTCAAAGAATGCTTTGTCTGATTTTGCTGACCCGTTTTGTCCCAGCGCGGTGGCAAACATGTGGAGCAAAACCTCAGTGTCGCTGGTAGTGTTGAGGTACCGTTTCTCTCGACCTGTAATCTCTTCAGCTAATTCTTTATAGTTGACAAGATTGCCGTTATGACCCAAAGCGACACCGTAAGGAACTTCAGTCCAGAAGGGCTGAATCTCACCATGACCAAAACCGCCGTGGGTTGGGTAACGGGTATGGCCAATTCCCACGTTACCCGTGAGAAGATTCATGTTGTTCTCATTAAATATATCCCGAACCAGGCCGAGACCTTTCTCTTTATGCATGCGGAAATCATAAGTGATAATCCCGGCGGCATCCTGGCCCCGGTGCTGAAGATGGATCAGACTGTCGTAAAGTTCAGACGCTACAGAAGACTGTGCCTGGATTCCTACAATGCCGCACATTAGATCATCTCCACGAGCTTTGGGGCAAGCCCGGTGTAATCGGCCGGTGTCAGCTTAAGCAATGTCTGTTTATCATTTTCATCGATGGTTAATTGGGACACAAATTGTTTTATTGAATCGGCATCAACCTGCTGACCTTGAGTCAGGCTCTTCATTCCCTCATAGGCATCCTGTTTTCCCGCTTTTCGGAGGATAGTCTGAACTGCTTCGGCCAACACTTCCCAATGCTTGTCCAGTTCGGCTGACAAATGAGATCTGTTAACAGAGATACGACCAAGACCATTCAAAATATTTTTCAGCGCCAGGGTGCTGTGCCCAAGAGCAACACCTTGATTGCGCATTGTGGTGCTGTCAGTCAGATCTCGTTGCATTCTGGAAATAGGAAGCTTGGCGGCAAGATGATTCAGTAATGAATTCGCCACGCCCATATTCCCTTCCGCATTTTCAAACTGAATAGGATTGATTTTGTGAGGCATGGTGCTGGATCCCACTTCACCGGCCACTTTTTTCTGCCCCAGTACTCCACGACTGATATAAGACCACATATCTCTGCAGAGGTCCGTGAGAATGGAATTGACCCTGACAATTTGATGATAACTTTCCGCAAGGGAATCGTGGGGCTCAATTTGAGTGGTGACAAGATTCGGTTCCAGACCGAGACTCTTGATGAACCAGCTGGCGAAACGTATCCAGTTCACTTTGGGATACGCCACTTTTTGTGCTGACCAAGTTCCTGTTGCGCCGCCGAATTTCCCCAGCAATTTGTGGACTCTCATTTGATCTATTTGCCGATCCAGTCGATGGTAGAATACTGCCAGTTCTTTTCCGAATGTAGTAGGCGTAGCTGGTTGTCCGTGCGTGAGGGCAAGCATGGATGAATTTTTATAGCGGCGCGCAAGCTTCTTCAATTCCCTGTTAACATTTTGTACAGCAGGCAGATACACCTGCTTTAATCCGTCCCGCCACATAAGTGAATAAGCCAGATTGTTTACATCTTCAGAAGTAAGGGCAAAATGAATCCATGGATAGAGAGTCTTTTTCAATTTGGATTGAAGAAAATATTCTACCGCTTTAACATCATGATTGGTGGTCAATTCGATTTCTTTGATTTTTTGAGCAGCGGCAGCATTAAAGTTTTTATAAATATTTCGCAATTTGGTTTGTTCTATGTTGGTGAATGATTGTAATTCCTTTATCCCTTTTTCGCGACCAAGAGCGATGAGGTATTCCACCTCAACCGTGACTCGGTAGCGCATGAGTGCCGATTCTGAAAAATAGGCGGACAGATCTTTTACGCTACTGCTGTAGCGCCCATCTAATGGAGAAATTGCGTTTAGCCGATCAGCCACCGAAGATTCGTTTAACAGCCAGAGCACAGTTCCCTGGGTCAATCACTGTCATCACTGGTGTATTACTGGGCATCTGCAGGGTGGAATGAATGTTCACAAGCATATCTGCTTTGTCCGAAAAGGGGGGGCAGGCTAGAGTGGGATGTTCAGAATTGGCCGCCACGAAACCAGACAGGGCATTTGATCGGCCGGCTATGGTGATGTACACCAGATCTTTTTCACTCTGGTGGGCCTCCAAGATCTCAAGAACTTTCAGAGGCTCTTTGTGGGCTGAGGCGGCATGTTGTTCCCAGGGAATGTTGAATTCATCCAGTTTATCGGTGATTTTCTTGGCGTGGGGTTCATCCGATGTAGAACCCATGATGATGACAGTTTTCATAGATGATCCTTCAGATTTTCGTTGATTCGTTCTTGAACCGGCTTGCCTTCAGGGAAGATAAAGGTTCCACCGGTGATGATTTCGTATAAATAGATGTAACGACTGGATAACTCCACTACCAGTTCTTCCGGTGCTTCAGGAAGGGTCTCATCGTTATAAGGATCACAGTTGTCCATAAACCAGAGCCGTAAGAATTCCTTATCCACATTTTGTGGTTCTTCTCCAGCTGCCATCTTTTCATCATACGTCTCGGTGATCCAGTAACGGCTGCTATCCGGCGTATGGATTTCATCAATCAAAACGATGTTACCACCTGAATCGCGGCCCATTTCATATTTTGTGTCCACCAGGATCATACCGTGTTCGGCTGCTTTCTCTTGTCCAAAAGCGAACAGTTCCAATGCTTTTTGACTGCAAAAGTCCCAATCTTCTTGAGTAAGCCACCCTTCGTTGACTATTTCATTTGGGGCAATGGGTCTATCATGATGTTCTTCTTTGGTGGTGGGGGTAAGCATGTTGGAATCCAGCTTTTGATTCTTGACCAGTCCTTCCGGAAGTGCGTTTCCGCAATATTCCCGGTCGCCATTATTATAAACGGTCCATAGGGCTGTGCTGGTGCTGCCGGTGATGTATCCCCGGACAACGAATTCAATGGGGAGAACATCGCATTTCTTGGCCAGTGTCACATTGGGGTCCGGTACTGAGATCACATGGTTAGGAATGATTTCTTGTGTCTGGTCAAACCACCAGGCACTGGTCTGGTTCAGAACTTGTCCTTTGAAAGGAATGGCGGCGAGAACACGATCAAACGCACTTTGACGATCAGTGGTGATAAGAGCGATTTTATCGTTGAAATCGTATTGATCTCTCACTTTACCCTTTCGTTTTGCTCCAGTCGGCAGATTGGTTTCGGTGAGTGTATTCTTCAGTTCGGCGCGGATGCGATCCGCGTACCCTTCACTGAATTTTATAGCAGTCATATGATAACGGATTGAAGAATATGTGTGTCTCCAAAATGTCTCCTAGAATAGTATCTAAATTACCGCTTGCAATCTTCACATTCCAGATGGTACCGTGTGTGAGGTGGGTAATGCCATCTATTTCGAAGCGCTCTCTCAGCGATTCGTATTTTGATCTCCCTGTTATGTCCTCTTTCTGACGGACAAGTAAAGAAACACTGTCCTCTTTCTGTGAAATATTGCGGATGAACTCCTTATTTGAGTTATAAAGTTCGCCGGAGGAATCTATCTGTTGAAGAACAGATTTTCTATTCCCGTTTGTTCCGATTTCCCAATGAGTCTGGCGTGTGATTTCCACATCAAATCCCAGTTGATTCAAAGCATTCTGCACAGATGCTGCTTCATTATCAGTGATGATCATGTCGATGACCCATTCGGTGGCATCGCCGTTGGATTTGTAATTCGCCACTTCATAATGGGGGCGATCAAACGTTAGCGTATGATCAGTTATAGGATTTCCCTTTTCGATAAATTTTTTCATGGATGAAAAAATCACATCACCTTTTTCAGTCCGTTCCGGGTGTGGCATCATGGCCATAACATTCCCGCCTGAGTTGCACACAGCCGCTAGGTTATGCATGGATCCATTGGGGTTGGTGGGGAATTCATCTACAATATTTCCCTCATCATCGCAGTAGCGAAAAACGGTTTGGTTATTTTCCCTTAACTTGAAGAGCAATTCATCAGGAATAATAAAACGCCCTTCTCCGTGTGCCAGAGGGATGTTGATCCAGTCACCTGTTTTCATGTGATAAGTAAAGGCGCATCGCTCGGGTGGAACAGTCATTTGCAGGTTTGCCCAGGTGTTATAGTAACCTACACCTACCACATGATCGCCTTTGACCCGTTTATTATCTGTCAGGGCCATTCCCAGCCGATGATTATCCAGCCCGGGAACGAGCCCACTTTCGACTAATATTTGTGCACCGTTGCAAATACCCAGAACAGGTTTCCCTTTTTCTGCTTCAAGTTTGATTTGCTTCATAATGGGGTCCAATGAAGCAATCACGCCGGAACGAGAGCGATCTTCGTAAGCAAAACCCCCTACAATCACATACCCATCAAAGTCCGACAATTTTTCTGCCAGTTTATTCCATAAAAATTCAATCGGGTTTAGTCCCACACGTCGGCAGGCCATGAGCGTTTCCCGTTCTGTATTGGAACCGGGGAATTGGATGATGGCGATTTTGAGGCTCATTTAAATCCTACTTCCTTTTTCCCGCTCACTACTGAACCGATTTCATAAACTGTTGTCAGGTCTTCTAAGGCATTCTCCACTGCATCCACATTATGGGGATCAACAATAAACATAATTCCGATACCCATATTGAAGGTTCGGCGCATTTCATCACAGTCTATGTTCCCCAGCTTTTTCATAAGCTTAAACACAGGTGGAACTGGCCAGGATTCTTTTTGAATATCAACGCCAATACCGTCCGGCAAAATCCGTGGAATGTTTTCTATCAATCCACCGCCTGTAATATGAGAAATTCCCTTAACGTCAATTCCAGCATCCAGCAGTGCAAACACATGATTAGTATAATTAATATGAGGTTCCAGCAAGGTAAGCCCCACAGATTTTTCCAGTTCAGGGATTAAATCATTTACATCGTGACCAGCCACTTCAAAAAAGAGCTTTCTTGCCAAGGAATAGCCGTTGGTATGGAGGCCACTGGACGGCAGTCCTAGTACCACGTCGCCTGGCCGAATAGACTCACCAGTAATGATTTTGTCTTTCTCCACCACACCGGTAATGACACCTACCAGGTCGTGTTCTCCTGGCAGGTAAGTGTTAGGCATTTCTGCAGTCTCGCCACCAACAAGGGAAACTCCCGAATCATTACAAACGGTGACC
>SCKS01000007.1 GCA_004124465.1 Fidelibacterota bacterium | reverse complement strand
CTCACCGAAGGAAACATATTCCACGGCGAACTATCTTTGCATCAGTTGTTCTTTCTCCGTCCAGTCTTGAAATGGGCTGACTACAGAACACCAGTAAAAAACCTTTACCAGTGCGGTTCAGGTACTCATCCCGGCGGGGGTATCACAGGCGCTCCCGGTGAGATGGCTGCTAAGAAAATCCTGAAGGAGTGGCGGTGAAACGTTACGACGCCATAGTTGTGGGTGGAGGCGTGAACGGTCTCACGACCGCAGCCTGCCTAGGCAAGAGCGGTCGAAGGGTTCTTCTTTTGGAGAAAAACGATACGGTCGGAGGGTTGGCGTCAACGGAACAATTCACTGACGGATATAAAAGCAACACGGTGATCGATTTTGTGCCGTGGATTAATGACCAAGTTGTCTCTGAACTCGAGCTCGAAAGCCACGGCTTTAGATTCACTTCTTCCAATAGTGGTGTTACCACCCCTGCCGGTAACGGTAAAGTTTTAACGCTAAGCTCAGATTCTCATGAAACTGTCAGGTCCATCGCCCAATTCTCCCAATCCGATGCCGATAAGTGGCCCGCATTCCGTAGCAAAGTCGCCATGCTTACCGACTTTCTGAAGCCCCTCTACGGTATGACACCACTGCCTATTCCTGAGCTGGACCTCTCCACCTTCCTTTCCATGAAGCCCATGCTGGCCCCGTATCGAAAGCATGGCCGAAAAGCGCTGGTGGAGCTACTTCGGATCTTGCCTATGAGTATGCTTGAACTGCTGGATGAGTGGTTTGAATCAGAACCACTCCGGGGTACCCTGGCCGCAGCCGGAATCCGGCACATGAACCAGGGGCCCATGGCCGTGGGAACAGCTTTTGTCTTTCTCCACAACCATATCGGAACGGGAGGATCCATCCGGCCGGTAAATTTCATTGATGGCGGTACGGAAAAACTGGTGTCGGCACTTGAGTCGTCCGCTAAAAGTTTTGACGTTGAACTGCTCACTGGATCTGAAGTAAACAATATCACTGTGAACGACGGTACCGCTGTCGGTGTCACCATGAAAAACGGTGAGGAAGTTGAATCTCACTGTGTCGTCTCTGCCCTCGATCCGAAGACAACATTTCAAGGACTTGTAGGCAACGACCAGTTGTCACCTCAATTCTCCCGGCGGATCAAGAATATTAAAATGCGCGGTGCCACGGCGCGGGTTCATTATGCCCTGAAAGAATTACCAAATTTTGATGGCCTCCATGAGGAATTACTTAAAGGCATAGTATCAATCAGTCCGTCACTCAGTTATATGGAAAAAGCGTCGGACGCTTCCAAATACGGCCGTATCTCAGAGGAGCCGTGGATAGAGTTTACCGTCCCATCTGTCAGGGAACAGTCGTTCGCTCCGGCCGGAAAACATGTTCTCTCCGCCACTGTACAGTACGCGCCGTACCACCTTCGCGGCACGGACTGGCAATCGGCTCGCGATGAACTGGGCAATCGTGTGTCTGATGTCTTAGAGAAATATGCTCCCGGTTTTCGTGACCTCATTGAACACCAGGAAGTGTTGACCCCCGAAGACCTGGAGAGCCAGTATAGACTGACGGAGGGAAACCTGAACCAGGGAGAAATGATGCTGGACCAGTTCTTCTTTATGCGACCGACCATCGACAGTGCGCAGTATTCTACTCCAGTTGGGAATCTGTATCTGTGCGGTGCAGCAACTCATCCCGGCGGAGGCCTCCACTGCACTAACGGTTATAATGCTGCAAATGAGATTATCAAGCATTTGCAGTCCGTCTGACCGCCGCTATCTGTAACAGTTAGAAAGTTAGATTACTCTTCCAGGAGATGTTCCCGGAGGTGGTTGAACATCTTGGTATAGAGGTGTATCCTGGAGTTCCCGCCACGAATGCCGTGGGCGCGGCTGGGATAATAGAACACTTCAAGCGGCTGTTTGGCGTTAACAAACTTCTCCACAAGCTGTGTGGTGTTCTGCGAATGAACATTATCATCGCCCGTGGCGTGGATGACCAGAAGATGTCCCTGCAGATTATCCACGTAGGAAAAAACAGAAGTGGAATCATAACCCGCCTCATTATCCTGAGGTAGCCCCATGGATCGCTCGGTGTAGATGGTGTCGTAAAGTCTGAAGTCCATGACCGGTGCCACAGATACACCGGCCTTGAAGTGCGAACCGTTCTTGGTAAGCATGAGGCCGGTGAAATAGCCACCTCCACTCCAGCCCCACGCTCCGACTCTGTTGGGATCAGCACCCCACTCCCGAACCATGTAATCGATGCCAGCAACATGATCTTTCGCAAGATAACGGCTCATGTCACCGTAACTGAGATTCTTGAACATCTCTCCTCGGCCGCTCATACCGCGGGCGTCCATGGAAAAAACAATAAACCCTTCCTGTGCAAGGAACTGATTCCATAGCCCGCCCCACCTGTCTCGGACGATCTGTGTCCCCGGCATCCCGTAGCCATACACCATCATGGGGTACTTTTTTCCCTTCTTATATCCCACAGGCAGAATGACAATGCCGTCCAGTGTTGCGGCTCCGTCGTGAGTCTTGAATGTGACGAACCGGGGGATCGACCAGTCGTAATCATCAAACTGGTTTTTATCTGTTTCTTTTATAACGCGAACAGTAGTGCCGTCACGTCTTTTTAAAAGAATTTTTCTGGGATGAGAAACGGACGAATAGCTATCCACGAAATACTCTCCCGAAGGAGAAAATTGGACACTGTGATTCCCTTTCTCCGTTGTCAACTGCTTCAAACCAGTTCCGTCGAATGAAACGCTGTATAGGTGGCTTTCCGCCACGGACGCCTTGTTGGCCATGAAATGGACAACATTTCTCTCCTCATCCAGATGAACAATTCGAGTCGCTTCCCACTGCCCGTCTGACAACTGGGCCAGCTCTTCACCCTTCAGCGTGTGGCGGTGAAGATGTTGGTAACCCGATCTCTCAGATATCCAGACCACCTCATCTTTTTCCAAAAACCTGTAATTGTCGTGTACACTTACCCAACCATTTTCATCCATCTCCATAAGCCCCTGCTTTTTCTTGCCGGATTTGGGGTTGCAGATGAGGAGGTCCCACCGGTTCTGGAGCCGCCTCATTCGCATCACAAGAAGCTGCTCTGACGAGTGCCAGTAGATTCTGGGATAGTACATGTCACGATTGTCACCGATATCCATCCAGCGGGTTGCTCCGCCAGTGGCCTTCACCACGCCGATTCTCATGGTGGGATTGGTCTGCCCCGCTTTGGGATAACGGATCTCCGTCGTCACAGGGTACAGTTCCAGTTCATTAATCAATGTAAAAACGGGCACACGAGACTGGTTCTCTTCCCAGTAGGCAATAGTCTTGCTGTTAGGTGACCACCGGTAAGCGTCATAGAGGGAAAATTCTTCCTCGTAGACCCAGCCGAAATGACCGTTGAGTATCACATCTGTGCCCGTCCTGGTTAATTGCCTCTCTCGCTGACGGCCAATCTCAAAAGTGTAGAGATTGTTATCCTCCCGGACATACGCCACCATCTTGCCGTCAGGGGAAAATTTGACATTCCGCAGACGCTGGTTATTTTTTGAAACGGGAACCATTTCAGCCGTTTCTCTATTATAAATCCAGTATGTGCCCCAGTTAGACCGCCGCCATATTTTTTCGCGGTCAGCCTGTATCAGTATCTTATGTCCGTCCTGACTAAAGCTGTAGTTCGTCACCACAACAGGTAAACCGTTGAACTTTAACCGCTCCCCATCCAGAAATAACGTGGTATCATCCGTCACAAGATCGACCCTGTAGAGGGACCGGACATCGTTGGATTGCTTCAGAAATGTGTAGGCATCTTCACCAGATATCCAGACCATTTTTCCCAAAGAGGCAATTTCAAAGGGAGATTCTCCTGTTACATCTTCCAGCGTGAGCCGCTTTCCACCGAACAGGTTTGAGCAGATGGCAAACGCAAGTAAAAGGACCGTTTTGTTCACCGGATGATTCCCTTTACCTGTTCCAGTAATTCAATCATCATGGGATGGGTCAGCCTGCCTGTATTTACATTCCGCGGGCTGGGATGATAACTGCTCACAACTGTTAAACCATTCTGAAGAACAAACTTATTCCCGTGACCAAACGGGTAATCTTTCATGAGAAAATCATACTCGGTGCGAAAAAACCTCAGGCAGGCATCGAAAGCAATCTTTCCCAAGGCAAGAATACATTTCACATTTTTCAGCAGGGTCAGTTCGGCGGAAAGATAATGAGCACACTGTTTCAGTTCGTCCGGCTTCGGCTTGTCCTCCGGGGGAACACATTTCAGAACAGGCGTCATATAGGCATTTATCAGCTCCAGCCCGTCATCCAAGGAATCGGAATTGGGCTGATTTGCAATTCCCACATCATAAAGGCATCGGACAAGAAAATCAGCAGATTTGTCTCCGGTGAAAACACGCCCCGTTCTGTTGCCACCATGGGCCGCCGGTGCCAGGCCTGTGAGCAGCAGTGATGCATCCGGCTCCCCGTAACCGGGGACAGGCTTGCCCCAGTAGTCCCACGCTTCAAACTGTTTCCTCTTTTTTCGGGCAACAGCCTCGCGAAATTCCACCAAACGGGGGCAAGCGCGACATTGAACAATATCCTTATTTAGTGATGTTATCTTCCTGTATGAACTCAAATTCACTTCAACATATGACTTTTATTTAGAAGAAACGGGCTGAGCATAACCCGAACACAAGTTGGAGAAGGTAGCCAATCTCGGTATATTTCGCGGCATTTTTCTGGTAAGTGTGAAAGGATTCTGAATTAATGGGCATGATGAACACAATGAGGACGCGTATGCACGTGATCCTCTGGATTCTACTGATTCTATTTATCGGCAGTATGACCGTCGGAGGGCTTGTGGGCGGTGCCGATATTGTTAACCAGCTTTTTGGGCGGGTGGATGCATCCAAAGCTATCGCAGTGGTAAACGGGGAGGCAATCTCTCCAGACCTCTTCTACCATCAGCTTGAGCATAACCTTGAACAGACCCGAATTCAGGGAATAGAGCTCGATGACCGTGCTCTCAATTTCGAACGGGATCGAATCATTAATCAACTGATTGAGGCATCACTCATCAACCAGGAAATTGAAAAACGGGGTATCAAGGTCTCGGACCAGGAAATCTACTTTGAACTGGTGAATAATCCGCCCCAGGAGCTCCGAACCATTCCCGACTTTTTGACGAATGACGTTTTCGATGAAGCTAAATACAAACTGGCCCTTCAGAATCCTCAAGGTGACGAATGGCGCCCCATCGAGAACTATGTTAGGCAATCCCTTCCTCGACAAAAACTTTTCAACCAGATCCGGGCTGGCGTCCACATCTCCGAGAGCGATGTTCGCAATGAATATATATTACAGAATGTGGAATACACCGTAAGTGCCCTCGTCATAAGAACAAGCCGCTTCAACCAGCCGGAATTCAACCCCACAGAAGATGATATGGAGAATTATTTTTTCCTCAATCCTGATGAATTCCATCAGGACCAGCAGCGGGTTCTCAGCTATGTAGAATGGGTAAAATCCCCCTCAGATGAAGATACGCTGCTGGCAAAGGAGACTGCTCAGGATATTCTCTCCCGCTTAAAGGCGGGTGATGACTTTGCCGAACTTGCCAATGAATTCTCTGAAGATCCCGGCAACAGCACGCCTGAAGGGACTGGTCGCGGTGGTGACCTGGGATGGTTCGGCAAAGGCCAGATGGTGGCACCATTCGAAGAAGCAGCTTTTTCCGCCCAACCGGGCGATATCGTCGGACCTGTAGAAACCGATTTTGGTATACACGTCATTCAGGTCAAAGATCGCCGCATCGAGAATGAAGAAGAACAGGTACTGGCAAGTCATATTCTTCTTAAGATAGATATGGGTCCCACTACCCGTGAAAAAATCAAGAATGCGGCTACACAGTTTTCATTTGACGTAGAGGATTACGGTTTTGATCAAGCTGCGGAAAGAAACAGTAATGAACTCAAGAAAATGCAGCCTCTCACCGAACAGTCGATGTTCATACCACCCTTCGGTTATTTCCCTGAACCGGCAAAATTCGCTTTTGAAAATGCATTAAGTACTGTGAGTGACGTCATCGAATCAGATCAATCTTTCACGGTCCTCCGTCTCGACTCTATCCTCGCCGAAGGGACCAAAGAGTATGGAACCGTCCTAAACCAGATTCGCACTACTCTCACCACCAAAAACCAGATGGACGCCGCAAAATTGCTGGCGGAGAATCTGGACCGCCAGCTGTCGGAAGACAAGTCACTTTTCGAAAAAGCTTCCGACATTAATGAAAAAATTGAACTTGTCGGCCCTGTCTCAGCAAAGCTTGGCAGCTCATTCCAGAAAATCGGTCGCCATGAATCGATTATCGGCGCTCTGCTGGCTGCCGAGGTGGGACAGATTCTTCCACCTGTTGAAATAACAAGGGCGTACGTCATCGTGAAACTGGAAAACCGGGAAGATATAGATGAGGTAGACTGGGAGGTGAAAAGAGAAGTTATGCGAAAATCACTTCTCAGTCAGAGAGAGAATGAAGTGCTTGGCGCCTGGGTGACAGAATTGAGGGAAAAAGCTGACATTGTCGATAACAGGAAGTACTACTTCTAATTCTTATTTTCCCTTCCATTTGGGGCGTCGCTTTTCCCTGAAAGCCTTCAGCCCTTCTTGCCTGTCCTCACTGGCAATAATGGACTTGTAAGCTCTCTGTTCAACTTCAAGTGCCTGTTTAACTGGCTGACCTAATCCTTCATTAATTGATCTTTTGGCCGCTTTAATGGCGAGTGGTGCATTAGCAGCGATCTGACCGAAAATCTCCTGAACCGCATCATCCAGCTCGTCCGTTTCTACCAACCAGTCTACAACACCGTCACCCAATGCTTCTTCCGGGGTAAATGATTGGGCTGAGAAGATCCACTGTTTCGCTTTGCTTTCACCTATAAGTCTAGGCAGTCGGACGGTTCCCCCGGCACCCGGCATGACGCCTACGGACGTCTCCTTCATCCCAATAAAAGTATCATCTGTCATGATCCGCATATCACACGCCAACGCCAGCTCCAGGCCCCCACCCAGGCAATTTCCGTTAATAGCGGCCAGTGTGGGTACCGGAATCTCAACTATCCTCTGGAAAGTGTCAGACAGATATTGAACAAATGTTTCCACTTCCGTGTCATCCATTTTTGCTCTCTCTTTAAGATCGGCTCCAGCACAAAAGTTCTCTCCACCAGCAGAGATCACGACCATTCTCACAGTCTCATCCTGAACATCGTCGCACAGCTTGTTGAGTTCATCAACCAGGGCACGGGAAAGAGCGTTAACGGGGGGATTGTCCAGAGAGACTGTAAGTAGACCCCTTTGATCCAGTTTTGTATTAAGCATAGACATGATAGAGAAGTTAATCAGATTCTGCTATGAGATGCGCTAAAGAGTCATAATTCAGCGAGCTGCTCTCCAGGAGATTAACTAATATTTATTATTATTGTAACAGCTTCTCCGGCACATCCACTTCCATTCGCAGAAGATGCTGACCGTAAGTTTTTCCTTGGGCGTCCAATTGTAGCGTCTCGCTGCCGCCGCCAGAGAGAGAATCATACAAAATAAAATTAAAGGCCCAAAGGTTCGGCATTTCGTAGCGGATCACCTCTCCCTTCACCACCGAACTAAAATGGCCTTTCACCCGCTCAGTAGAAATCTCTTCTTTAGCCCAGTCGTAGGCCGCCTGTGATCTGAGAATAAGTCCTACATTGGTGTTAGGCCCTTTGTCACCGGACCGGGCGTGTGCAATGTCGTAAAGCGTTACTTTCAATTCAATCTTTGAAGGTATAGTGTTTCTTTACCGCCTTGGCCACCTTCCAGGTGCACGACAGGCCTGACGGAAAAGTGACCAGATCGCCGGGACCGAAAGTTGTTTCTCCCTCCTCAGTGACAATGGTCACTTCCCCCTCAAGAACGAGGCACTGCTCTGTGGAATTGTAGGACCACGGAAATTCTGAAGGCTCGCACTCCCAAATGGGATAGTTGGCGAAAGTTGCTATCTCTTCCTCTGTTGGTTTTCTCACATCAATTTTCATTTTACCTCTTCAACTCTCACTGAGACATCTACAATATCCTTCGGAATCAGTGTAGGCCAATAGGCCATAATCTTCTGCGGTTTCGGTCGCCCACCGGCATAACCGGTAATTCCCGGCGGTCCGTTGGTAACCACAGGCGCTATTTCCTTTCCGAACCGAGCCACCTTTTCACGGTCAGGATCCCTGACACCCAATCTCAAATTGAGTTCAGGAAGATCAGAAGGATCGCTCTTTCCGGGTTCAAAGATTGCGCCAGCTCCCACCAGTTCGGTGCGGGTTTCCTCATAACTGAATCCGGCATTCTCCAGACGCTTCCAGATCATATCCGCCACCGCTTCCGCCTTTTCTACCGCCCTGGGTCCGCTCACCGTCAACTGTCCCGTCGCCTTGTATCCGCCATGATACGCCATAGATACTTTGTAACTATCAGTCGGTTCCTTGCCCCGGGCACCAGAAATTTTGATCCTGTTTTCACCGTTTTCCTCCAGTGAAAAAGAGGTGAAATCCACCACCACATCTGGGGAGATATAGTTCTCAGGATCACCCAGTTCGTAAAGAATCTGCTCCGTTACCGACTCCCGGTTCACAACACCACCGGTCCCCTCCTGTTTGGTAATAACAAATGTTCCGTCTGCCTGGGCTTCCGCCACAGGGTAGCCGATACCGGCGTAGTCCTCCACTTCCCACCATCGCGAAGTGTTGCCGCCTGTCGCCTGGGCACCACACTCGATGATGTGTCCCGCAACGGTTCCTGCCGCTAGAAGATCGTAGTCTTTTTTGCTCCATTTAAATTCGTGTACCAGTGGCGCCAGCGTCAGGGCAGGATCAATGACTCTACCGGTAAGAACAATGTGCGCCCCCCTATCCAGCGCCTCAGCCATGGGGAAAGATGAGATATAAGCATTGGCCACCGTTACCTTGGACACGCGTTCTCCCAGCGGCTCCCCAGTATCTAAATGTTCAAATCGGTGCCCGTCTTTCACCAGAGATTCAAACTGGGGCATCAGGTCATCGCCTTCTACGATTCCGATCCTGACTGGATCGCACTCATGCCGGTTGATCACTTCTTTCAATGCTGAAAGACATGCAGCCGGATTGACACCGGAAGCGTTAGCCAAAACACGAATATTCTTTTCCAGCAGGTGGGGAAGAATCTTATCTATCAGAGAAACGAAATCGTGGGCATAGCCTCTTGTATCATCCGCCAGCTTCTGGCGCTGAAGGATAGACATGGTCACTTCAGCAAGATAGTCAAGAGTAAGATAATCGATGGGGCCGCCGTGAACCAAATTGACAGGCGCGTCTATTGAGTCACCCCAAAAACCCTGACCGTTGGCGACGCGGATCAGATCAGGCACTTGTGTTATGAAAACCGAATAGTGGGCTGACGGTCACGCGTCACACCTGAAGCACACCGAACACTGGTGCCGGCATCTTTGACTGATGCTCACACAGTTCCAGGGAATGGATCAGAACTTGCCTGGTATCAGCCGGCTTGATGATGGCGTCGGTCCACATCCGGGCGGCGGCATAGCGAGGATCACTCTGGCGGTGGTATCGATCCTTGATTGTGTTGATAAGCTCGTTTCGCTCCTTATCACTCACGTTTTTCCGCTGTGAGAGTTGGATCTCAGCTAATGTTTCGGCAGCCTGATTGCCGCCCATTACGGCTAGGCTCGCCGAAGGCCACAGATACATGAACCTGGGAGAATAGGCCCGACCACTCATGGCATAATAACCGGCGCCGTAGCTTCCACCAATTATCAAGGTAATCTTTGGCACCACTGAGTTGGAAACCGCCTGAACCATTTTCGCCCCATCCTTCAGAATGCCCCCCCATTCAGCCTTCCTCCCTACCATAAAACCATTCACATCATGTAGAAAAATGATGGGGATTCTGTCCTGGTTGCAGTTCATGATAAATCTTGCTGCCTTGTCAGAAGAATCACTGTAAAGGACACCCCCCATCTGCATCTCACCATCACCGGAAGTAACCATGGTTCTCTGATTGGCCACAATGCCTACGGCATAGCCGCCGATCCTCGCGTTGCCACACAGCACTGTTTTCCCGTATTCGCTCTTGTAAGATTCAAAATCACTGCCGTCTACTACCCGTGCCACAATTTCTTCCATGTCATAAGAACCGGCGTCCTCTGGAACAATAGCGTTGAGATCCTCCGCTGGCAGAAGAGGTTCTGCCGGTTCCATTCGATTAAACTTCCCCATTTCTGAATTCGGAAGATTCTTCACAATGCGGCGAGCGATCTCAAGGGCATCTTCATCATTCTTAGCATGATAATCGGCTGATCCACTGATGGCATTATGGGTGGTTGCGCCGCCCAGTGTTTCCCTGTCAATTTCCTGTCCGATAGCCGCCTTCACCAGCGCCGGTCCGGCCACAAACATGTTAGCCCCTTCAGTCATAACAAACTTGTCGCACATGACCGGGAGGTACGCGCCCCCTGCCACACAGGGACCCATAACAACAGCTATCTGTGAGACACCCATGGCAGAGAGGCGGGCATTGTTGTAAAATATTCGGCCGAAGTGCTCTTCATCGGGAAAAACTTTATCCTGTAGCGGCAGGAAAACGCCAGCGGAGTCCACTAGATAAATGACAGGAAGATTGTTTTCCAGAGCAATCTTCTGACCCCGAAGATGCTTCTTCAGTGTCACTACAAAATAAGCACCCGCCTTTACCGTAGCATCGTTGGCAATGATCACGCACTCCCGGCCGGAAACTTTTCCGATGGCCAGTACCAGCCCGGCAGAAGCAGGTGAACCGATCTCCTCATACATTTCCCAACCGGCATAGATACCCAACTCCAGTAAAGGACTACCCTTATCCACCAAAAGTTCTACCCGCTCCCGAACGGTCTTTCGCCCCTTTTTGTGCTGGCCTCCGATCTTCTTTTTGCCACCGCCCAGTTTCAGGACTGCCTCCTCCTGTTCATAGCGCGCCAGGAGCTCCGTCATATAAGTTTCGTTCTTATCAGCCCCTTTGGGCCACTTCGATTTATTGGTTCCGATAGCTGGCATCAGTTTTAGGCCTAGGCAGCCACTCCAACCGGTTTTACGTAATAACTGAAGTAAAGGAAAGGTGTATCAATTGCCGCCACGAGAATTTTCAACAGATAGGTGGAGATTACAATCTCCATCACAACATTAACAGGTAATGCATTTTCAGAACCCATTAGTGTTGGGAGTACCAGAAACGCCAACAGTGAAAAGACTATTGAATCGATAAGCTGACTGATCCAGGTACTACCGTTATTCCGTAGCCAGAGAAATTTACCACTCGTTTTTTCTCTGATGGCGTGAAAGGCCCATATATCATGTAACTGAGAAACAAGATAGGCAACCAGACTTGCCACAATAATTGCTGGCGCCGTGGCGAAAATGTCAACCATACCGGCGGAGGCACCCCAGTCTTCAGCACTCGCTTCCAAACCTAAAATCATCTGTGACATGACGGTGTAAAAAACAGCTGAGAAAAATCCGATAAAAACAGCCTGTCTCGCTTCTTTTATTCCGTAGTGTTCCGCCAGCAAATCAGTGGCCAGAAAAACCGCACCGTAGACCACATTCCCACCCGTAGCTGCGATACCAAAAAGGATGATCTGCTTTGTTACAAAAATGTTGGCCAAAACAATACAAACAGCAATGTATCCGTAAAGCCACGATCTCCCCATTCGAAATGCAACCAATGTGAAAGCGAGCCCCACCACTGTTTGCAGAATAAAGATCAGTTCGTTACTCATGTTTACTCAGTCTGTTCTCCACAACGGAAAGGAGCCCCTTGGGGGGCCGTACAGGCTTTCCCTTTCCATTCATAAAAGTGTGAACCGTATGACCAATAGCTACAAGTTTTTCACTTTCCTCCAATAATACTTCATATTCGATTTTCATTTTAGCTCTAGGCGCTTCCCTCAGTATTGTCCTTACTATCAGAACGTCATCATACGTGGCAGGATGTCTGTATTCGCAATGGCTTTCAATGACGGGGACAAAGACACCGGACTTTTCGATCTCCGTGTAGGGCAGGCCAATCTCCCTGAGAAAATGAGATCGGGCAGATTCAAAATATTCATAAAAACGACCATAGTAAACACGTCCCATCATATCGGTATGGCCGTAAATGACTCTCACTTTGTGATCAATGGAAATCATTCTTCCCACATTCCGATGCGGTCATACTTGGTTATTCGTCTTTCAATCAGTTCTGAAGTTTCTAATTGCATCAATTCATCAAGCTCTTTAATAATTACCTTTTTAACCTGTTGAGCCATGAGATCGTAATCTTTATGTGCGCCGCCCAGTGGTTCGGGAATGATCTCATCACAGATGCCCATTTCATGGAGATCCTGGGCGGTTACTTTCATAGCATCGGCAGCCATTTCCGCCTTGCTGGCATCACGCCAAAGAATTGAAGCACATCCTTCAGGACTGATAACAGAAAACCAGGTATTTTCCAGCATGATAAGCCTGTCTCCCACACCTATCCCCAATGCACCACCGCTTGCACCCTCCCCAATAACAATGACCATAATGGGGACCGGAAGAACAGCCATCTCCATAAGATTTTTCGCAATAGCTTCCGCCTGACCCCGCTCCTCAGCACCGATACCTGGGTAGGCCCCCGGCGTATCAATAAAACAGATGATTGGTCTATTAAACTTTGCTGCCATTTTCATGATCCTGAGTGCCTTTCTATATCCTTCCGGCCGGGACATGCCAAAATTCCTTTCAAGATTTTCTTTAGTATTCTTCCCTTTCTGCTGACCCACATAAGCCACATGATAATCATCAATCTTTCCAATACCTGACACTATGGCGTGATCATCAGCAAAGCACCTATCTCCATGAAGCTCTACAAAACTGGGGGAGAGGCGCTCTATATAATCGAGGGTGTAGGGCCTTTTAGGGTATCTCGCCAGCTGAACCCGCTGCCACCGACTTAGGTTAGAATAAATTTTCTTTGTTATCTTTTCCCGCTTTTCTTTCAGACGAACAATTTCTGATGAAAGATCAGTGCCGTCTTTGGAACTCATTTCAATCATCTCATCGATCTTCTGGTCAAGATCAGCGATCGGTTTTTCGAAATCAAGATAGAAACCAGCCATCGGTTCAGAGTGCAAAGACACTTCTGATGAGAATTTCCACATCAAAAGCCATAGATTGGTGTTGTACATAGTAGTGATCATAAACAGCTCGTTCGTCACTGTCTACGTGAAGTTTCCGGATGCGATCAAGTCCCGTAAAGCCCGGCTTGCAGATTAAGTGTGTGCCTCCTACAGTTGTTGGAATCATGGCGCTGCCCACAAAGCTCATTTCACCAGATAATATTTTTAGGAGCAGCGGCAGCTCTCTGAAAAACCGATTCCTGGCGGGCGTCATCCATGCGGTAAATCTGGACCCTTCTCGGCCCCAGAATTCCGTCTTTTCCCATTGGGTATATCTCAGTAGAAGCACCAGGAAAAATGGTGAGAAAAGAGCCAGCATAATCACCGAAAAGACCACATCAAAGATTCGCTTGGAGACCACATTCAGTCGGTGGTAGAGATTGTATTCGATACTGACAAAAGGAAAATCACTCACATCCTCCACGGATGCTTTTCCCAGCAAAATATCCCGCTCCTGCGGTACCACTCTGTAAGTAAGCCTGAGATGTTTCGTTTTGTCCATCATGGCGACAATACTTTCATTATCAAGACGGTCGGAGGTAAAGATCAGCTCCCTTATACCGTGAGCTTTAACTATTGAGTCAAGATCATCCGTGGAGCCCACCATGGACGCCGTTGTTCCCTCTCCGCTGCTAAGTGTGCTGATATCCTGCGGTCTGGGATCAACAAACCCCACAATGTAGATACCGGTATCTGGGCGACGGCCAATACGGTGGGCAATCCTGAGTCCCTCGTCTCCGGCACCAACGATCACTGCCGGTCGAGAGAAAATAGGTGAATGTCCCACCGTAACCTTTCTGAGAAAACCACGAGATTTAATAATATGAGCTACAAGACGCCAACCGGGGATAAAGAGCGTTATCAAAAGAGAAGCCCCAAGAAGTACGGCCCTGGAATAGGCGATCTGTTTGAAGAAATAAGTAAATGCTACGCTTAGTAAGAAGCCGAGAATGGAAGAAAGCATGGCCCTGTTATAGGCCAGAACAAATCTGGAGTAAATCTGGAACAGTCCACCCACTGCTACCCAGAATACCGCATATGTAGCCACCACTGGAAAATAGGCGTCAATAGCCGGCGACAATGAGCCAAAGCGTGCGGGAATAGCGATCATAAATGCAAGTCCCACCATACAGACATCCAGGATCACCGGTAGAGCCTGTGCTAACGACGAAGATAGCAGTGTGGAGACCCTCCTGGCGGTGATGCCCGTCTTTAGGGCAGTTCTGGTAAGAAGTGATGCCGTCTTGGAAAAATGCTTATTCACAAAAAGATCCATGGCATCGTAGAACCACCCTACGCTGTCGTAGGGGGCACTTTTCACACTTTCCCCCTTATAATGTATAATCTGTGTGTCCGGCACATAATGGATCTCATATCCGGCCTGAATGGTTCTGTAACAATAATCAAGATCTTCACCGAACATGAAAAATCGTTCATCCAGTTCACCCACCGCTTCCAAGACCTCTCTTCTAAGAATCATGAAAGAACCGCTCACAGCTTCAACAGAGTGATGTTGATCAGGATCAAGATAAGTAAGGTTGTAGCGCCCTGTCCATTTTCCTCTAGGAAATAATCGGCTCAAACCAAGGAGCTTGGGAAGAGCTACCCACGGCATCGGAAAGCTCCGTTTGCATGCCAACTGAAGTGAACCATCCGCATTCAGGATTTTAGGGCCGCAAATGCCCACCTCTGGATGGGAGTTCATATAATCGGTGAGTACCGAAAGGGTCTTTTCTTCAATAACCGTGTCCGGATTGAGCAGGAGAATGAAATCTCCCGTAGCTGCCTTTAGACCGCTGTTGACCCCGTTGGCAAAGCCCATGTTCGAATCATTCTCAATGAGTCTGACTGCAGGAAATCTTTCTCTTACCATAGCAGCCGAGCCGTCGTAGGAACTGTTATCTATGACGATGATTTCAACATGACCGCCATAATTCGAGTTTTGGATTGAATTGAGGCAGTTCGCCAGGTAATCCTTCACGTTGTAATTGACAATTATGACTGAGACGGTGAGATTCATTGGGATATGCCTATTTGTGCCATCCTAATAGTTTCCAGATCCGCAACCGTGGAATCATGACGGCAGCTTCCAGCATGATGGAACGTGTCATTTTCGATTCTCCGACAGTGCGGTCTACAAAAATAATAGGGATTTCCGTAATTCGAAAACCTTTGAGCCAAGCTCGGTAGGTCATCTCGATCTGAAAGGAGTAGCCTTGAGAGCGAACGCCGTCGAGATTGATGGCTTCCAACGCTTCGCGTCGCCAGCATTTGAACCCGCCGGTAGCATCCCTCACTGGAAGTCTTGTAACGAGTCGTGTGTAAATGTTTGCCCCGTAGCTGATAATGAGCCTCTGTAGAGGCCAATTAACCACATTGATACCCGATATGTACCTGCTACCGATTGCGAGGTCCGCATTCTCAATTGTCTCAATAAGCAGCGGCACATCTTTCGGATCGTGAGACATATCTGCATCCATCTGTACAACAGCTTCATAGTCGCGCTCCAAGGCATAGTTAAATCCGGCAATATAAGCCGATCCCAGCCCAGTTTTCTCATTTCTCGAAAGCAGGTGTAGATTGGCACAATCCGCCTGAAGCTCCTCCACAATCTCAGCAGTGCCATCCGGTGAACTGTCATCAACAACTAGAATGTGAAAATCGGGATTCAGCTCAAACAATGTTGATACAAGTTCGCGAATATTCTTCCGCTCGTTATATGTCGGTGTTACAATAAGTGTTTTCACGCCACAATCCCTTCCTTCACCTTCCTAAGACAATAGTCTACCCCATAGGTGCGAAGCCCCAAAACTTCCTCAATCTTGACCGTGGAGAGTCCTGAGTTAAGCGGCCGCGAAGCCGGCTGATTCAGTTCGGACGTTGCAATGGGCGAAATGAGCTTCGAATCAAGATCAAAGACATCGGCAATCCTCAGTGCAAACTCAAATCTCGTCATGAATTCCGCCCCACCGTAGTTAAGAATCTCCTGAATGTTCATAATGATGGAGAGCTTGATGGCCTCCGCCAAGCCCGCCGTCCAGGTGGGATTGCCCCGCTGATCGTTCACAACTTTAATCTCTTTTTCTTCCCTAAGCGAATTAACGACCCAATTGACAAAACTGGCTAATGTCCGGGACGAATTTCCATATAGAACGTTGGTCCTCAAAATCACCCATGGCTGGTCGCTGCCGCGGATGCTGTTTTCCGATGCCAGCTTTGACTTACCGTAGTAATTGACAGGCTTAGGAACATCTTCCTCTGAGTACGGTCCTTCGGTGCCGTCGAAAACATAGTCCGTTGAGATAAACACCATTTTCGCATCAGAGCCACGCAAACCATTGAGAATATTTTCAGTACCGTGAACATTCACATTCCACGCTTTCTCCCTGTTCAATTCACATCCATCCACATCTGTCATTGAGGCGAGATGAACCACCACATCAGGGGAAAAATCTTCTATACACTCAATAACCTGATTCTTAACAGTTACGTCCATGACAACATGTTGACAAAACTGAAAACCGTCATCAGGTAGAACGCAGCCGGTGGCACAAAGTTCAAAGTGAGGCTGAAGCTCAAGAATGACAGCATCACCCAGTTGACCAAAAGCACCTGTTATGAGTACACGTTTCGACATAAATGTATGTTTATTTAATCCAGAACCTCAGTGATCCTACAAATTGGAATTTAGGGCAGTGCTGTACCCTCTCCAATGAACAGATGTACAACGGGATCAGGCCGGATCAGCCGGCCTCGGTGGAGAATGTGTGCGCCATAATCTCCATCTGGCGCAACGATATGATCTTTTTCTGGCCGGGACTGTGTACAAGGAAATTGAGGTGAAACAGCCGATCCGACTTTTCGTCATAAAAGACATATGAGATAAACGGCCCACCCTTTACCTCTTTATTATGCTCCCAGAGACCTTCTACTCGCCACGCCTTCTGACCGATAAAATCAACAGATTCTGCTCGTTGGTAGACATCGGAAAAACGAATCTTATTGTAATAAGCCATAGGGAAATCGTTTACCAGTTCAGTTACCATCAGCTGATCAAGATCTTTCGTTCTTGGTTCATCTATCCAGTTCACAGAGAACCACCTGAATGGGAATGCTCTTCCGATCCAAACGAAATTCCGCTCAGGTTCCTCCCTGATCATGACATAATCATGTTGAATACGAAGACGCCAGCGGTATTTCTCCCAAAGTTCAGCTGAAAGCTGTTTCTCCTCCCTCCGTTTGAAAACATGCTCCTTCTGTCTTTCCAAGAACGCCTTGTCATACTGCTGAAAAAGCCACGTTCCTCTGTTGCGCAATCCGCGGATCAGATCAGCCGGATCGTTGCCAACCACAAGTGAAAAAACCTGGTCACGGGCAAAAAAATCCCGGGTGGAGAAAATTTGAGTGTTTCCATCAGTAGCGAGGTCCAGCTGAGCTGGGGGAAGCATTGATCTAGCGATCCTGTCAACGGTGGTATCAGGAATTCCCAGCACCGAAATCACCAGCAGATTGTGGCTTCGTTTCACAGAACTGAACTCAAAAGGATCAATGTAGGTAATATCAAAATAGGTTTCCGGAGCTGGGGTATAAATGGCCCTGCCAAGAACGGAGTCGATAACGGCCTTCACGTGAGACTGATCCTCGAAAGAAACCACAACATGAAGCTGATTCTCAATACCTCCTGCCCGTGGCTTGTAATCGCAACCGGCAAGAACAAACGCCAGCGGCAATGCTATCCTTATAAAAATAATCTTCATCATCAATCTACGAGGTCGAAATCAGCACGGCGCTTTTCTAGGCTGACGCTTCGAACGCGTATTCTCACACTTCGCCCAAGCTGATACTTTTCACCATAACGCTTACCGATAATAGCAAATTCCAATTCATCATAAAAATATGTGTCATCCTTCAATGAATCGATACTAACGAAACCTTCTACCATTGTGTTCTCGAGCTCAACAAAGAATCCCGCTGATATTACACCAGAAATAATGGCATCGAATTTCTCCCCAATGTGCTGTGAAAGCCAACGGTTTTGCTTCAGTTTTATATATTCCCTCTCTGCTTCTACAGATTTGATTTCCGCTTCAGTCACCTCTTTGGCTATGGCGCTTGCAGTATCTCTGGAAATCCCTTTAATGGTATCATCTTTCAAAATATGTTTTTTCAGGTAACGATGGATCAAAACATCGGAGAAACGCCTGATAGGAGATGTGAAGTGGGTGTATGTTCTGAATGCCAGCCCAAAATGACCCCGGTTGTGGACACTGTATACCGCTTTAGACATGGTACGTAGAGCAAGCTTCTCAATTAGATCACGATAAGGTGATGCCTCTACCATTGCCAAGATGTCTCTGAAATCGGCTGGCTTTAGGCGCTGAGGTATGTTTTCTCCCAAACTGAGGCGGCGTAATACGCCGACGAAGCGTTCCATATCATTTTCCGGAGGCTCATCGTGGATTCGAAAGATGAATTCATCTTTCCTCTTGCGACGTTTGATGACCTTTTTAGATACTTCCCGGTTCGCAAGTAACATGAACTCTTCCACAAGGCGGTGACTTTCCAGACGTTCACTGGGCGTAATCTCGTGGGGTATACCACCGTCTGCCAACTTGAAAATGGGCTCTGGTATGTCAAAATCAATACTCCCGGCCTGGTGACGTTTTTCGGTTAACCCTTTGGCAACTTTATTCAACTCCCTTAACTCATTAGAAAATGCACCTTTTTCACCGTCAAGCACTTTTTGCACTTCTCGATAAGTGAAACGGGATTTATTTTGGATAACTGACTTCTCAATTCTAATTGATATCACATTAAAAGAGGCGTCAATCTCCATAAGAACAGACATAGCAAGCCTATCCACATCCGGCAGCAAAGAACACAGTTCAGCCGAAAGGTTATCAGGAAGCATCCTTACTGTCCCCTCGGCAAAATAGACAGTGTTCCCACGCATCCGCGCTTCCCGGTCTAGCTCCGATCCTTCACGAACAAAAAAACTGACATCAGCAATGTGGACACCTACAACAATATTTCCGTTCTCGTTCCACTGAATTGAAACGGCATCATCCACATCCCGGGCATCCCAGGGATCAATTGTGAGGGTTACCAGATCCCTCAGATCAGTCCGATTCGGAATCTCATTCTTTATATCCTGGTCTGTCCATTTACTGCTCTCTTTCTCAACCCGATTGGGAAATTCAGGTGTTAGATCATACTTGTAACAAACTACGGCCATATCGTCTTCAGCATTTTCAACAGAGCCTACCCGTTCAATAAGTTTGGTGACAACGGGGGAATTTGGGCTACCCCAGTCAGTCACCTTAGCAAGAACAATGTCACCATCGGAGATTGAGTCACTTTTCTTTGTATCCAGCACGATTCCTCTTCGCGGGGAGACAGGTTCAATTGACAGCTTAAAATGTCCTCTGTTACCTATCACCGTCCCGACAAACTGGTCCGCTTTTCTGGCAACGACCTGATTTATAATTCCTTCACTCCGGTGCCGTCGTGTAGCGGGAAGGACAATCACCTCAACGGTGTCACCGTTCAGAGCTCCTTTCAGGTTTTTCCCGCCCACAAAAATGTCATCTGATCTTTCATCGGTTGAGACAAAGCCGTAGCCGTGGCTGGTAAGTGCCAAAGTACCACGAACTCTTTCTCCGGTAGATGCCAAGACAAGAGCGCCTCCTCTTGCTCTGATGAGAGATCTATCGTTCAGAAGTTCATTCACAGTACGACGAAAGGTTCGGTAGTTTTTTTCAGAGACGCCCATGCTCCGGGCAAGTTCTCGCTTGCGAAAAGTTTTTCCCGAATGCTTCCGTAGAGTGTCAAGAATCTTTTTCTTCATTTGATTTCGCCCGAAATCCTGATGTGAATCTTTCCTTCAGAAGGTCTACTCTCCTTATTTACGGCATACTCTACGGTAAGAAGCCCCAAGACTGTAGTCTGCCTGAGACCAATGCCGACCGCCAGTGGCCGTTCCGGAAATGAATGTTGTGCCCCATCCAAAAAGCTGTACAGTCGAACTGTGTTACCCAGTTGGTATCTCAATTCAAACTGCTGAATCACCATCCAGTCCGATCTGAATATTTTCTCCTGATAGCCACGCAAAGTGGCCGCACCACCGTAGCGGAACTTCTCTCCCTCCGGAACCAGCCCGCCTCCAACAATAGCTGACCGTCCAACAGAGGTTGTCAAAGAGCCGCTCCACGGACCGGTTAGAGGCTTTACCAATTCGCCTTTCGCTGAAACCATGGCCAGTAGTCTACTCTTGTTGTCTTCACTGCGCAAATCACCTATATCCATCCTTGAGTCTAGTGAAAAACCACTGGTTGATAAATAGGAATGATTTCTTCTATCCAGTTCCTGTCGAAGAGTAATTGAACGGGTGCTGTATCCCTCAATTCCGCTCTCAACGCCAAGATCCGTTGCTGTGGTAGCGGCTTTAGAAATGCCCGCTGATAGGGTACCAAAACGTGAAAAGACTGAGGTGAGGGCCACATCCGCCTGCCGTCTTAGAAAAAGACCATCTTGCAGTGACTGGGAAAAACCGAATTGAGCACCGGAATCGAAGGGGCCCAAAAAGGGAATAACCTCTTTAAATACCAGATCCTGGGAACGCTCGTCTTTACTGTTCCAATTCAGTTCAGTTGTTGTTGCCGAACCGAAAAGATTGCCTAATCTGATGGAGAGATCCCCGGTAAATCTTCCTTTCCTATCACCATCGGGTCGGTATCCAACAATACCGGAAAAACTGTTGTTGAAGCGTGAACGGACTGGAATAACAAGGGCAATACTTTCATCCCCATACCGCCCGTAGCTTGGGATATCAGACAGTTCAAGAAAAGGGTAATTCGTCAATCTTGTATGGACCTCAGCCAAAGTGGTAGCAGATGCTGGACGCTCAACAAATGGCGAACCGATCCTCCCAATGATTCTATTCGAAAGCTGATTGGTGCCGACAAAAACTACAGAATCGATAGAAACTGTTTCACTGTAGCTGTTACTCCAGACAAGATGTATTGATCCTGAAATGTCGTTCCGTTTGATGGATTGCAAATGGAGGGTAGCTTGGAGCCGACCATCTGAGACAGCACTCTCTTCCCACCATTTAACACTTTCTTGAATCTGTTGTGAAACGTCATATATTTCACTGTCTATTTCCAACGTTAGACTGTCTCCGGCATAGAGCAATCCTATCATCAACAGCAGACCTGCAATGATATATTTAGAACGAAGCACGGATCTCTCCCGAAAACATTAGGAAGTTTTGGTGGACAGCATCATTGAGATAGGTGGTATTGAGATTTAAGGTTAGTTCCTCTGTCAAATTCAAAACGGCTGTGACGGTCGATCTTAGGTTCAGTCCCAATTGCATCCCCCGGGCTGCTTCCGGCGGCAAGGAAGAAAGTGTTTCACCATTCTGAAAAACATTAAATATGCCCAGGGAGCCGTCAATGCGGCCACGACGTCCTGGAAACATGAGTGTCTCCAGTTGGATACCAGTAATGGTTAGATCGAGCGATCTGGTGGCACTCTCTCCTGTATTCCGCCCAATAATCAAATCACCCCCTAACTGCAACGCCTGGTCACGTCGCCATCTAACACCTGTCTCAGAGAACCACCCCTCCGTCATTCTCTTTCTGCTTAAAATAGATGAGTTATGATCCATGATATGACTCGATAGGTCCAGGACCAAAGTGAACGGCTCCCCAAGCGGCTCTTCCCAATTAATAGTCAGCTCCCGCTTTTGTCTGTCCCTCAATTCCTGGATGGACTGTGCCACAACTTCTCTTTGAGCCGATGCTTTCAAGCTTGCTCTTCTGCGCGTTTTTCTTGGAACATAGCGGAGATCAGTCTGGGCGGTGAGCCGGGAACGGTTAATCCCCGCGTCACTAATTGAGGGTGTTAACACAGCAGTGGCTGTGGCTTCCTGTCCAGTAAAGTCGGAGGATCCCAGAAGTCGCCAGGTAAAATCTTTCAGTAAGGCATTTGAAGAGTTTCGGAATTTCTTACTCAATCGAATTCCTGTTACCAAATGCGTGGCAGGCTTCCTGTTTCCCGATGGCAAATGGAACGCCACATAGGAACCTGCCGGGTCTTCTATATAGAGTCCAGTAGCGCTGTCAAAGCGGAACTGACCCATGCCGTGTGCTACCGAATCGTACACTACAATCTTCTCTTCATAAAGGTTCCTCTCCAACCGGAAATCAAAACTCCCCCGAGTATCTCCTCTTTTCGGACTGTATTTCACAGAACCTCTTGCCAGACTGTAGTTCAGGTCATCCCGCCCATCATTGAAGCTCTTTAGTCTCTGTTTCAAGACAAGAGAAGTTTTTAATCCTTTGGCAGGCTTACCTTTCAAATCAATCTCCCCAAGCCAGCTTTTACCTTCATTTTGCCAATCTAATGAGGAGGGTTCACCGCGATAATCATTCCGCTGGATAATGCCAAGATTTCCCTGGAATCGTCCTTTTTCCAACCGGATACCTGCTGACGATTCGTCAAACTTCATATCAGCGGTTCGGGTCTCTTCTTCCCTTCGAATATAAGGGTGTACGTCTCCCGGCATCAAACTGGCATAGATGCGACCACGCCGCCACTGGGAATTGGTCAGCCTCACCGATTTCCGCTGAACATCAGTGAAATCGATAGATAATTTGTTCAGGTACCGGGCACCGTAACTGGACCGAACCTGCCATCTATTTGATTCCTGAGTCACATCTCCATATTTTCCCAAACTGAAGCTGGTGGTGGCCCTTTCCGGAAGATCGTGAGACAACGTGATTTGAGTCGTTTGCCGTTTCAACCCACCCATCACTGCCGAATCCCAACTTTCTTTCTGGAGATTCCACTCTCTCCAGAACTCCACCGGCGACTCCCGCTGAAGCGACATAAAACCACTCCCGGCACCACGTGTTTCAGCATTAATAACAATGGCGCCCAGTTGTGCCGGAAGTTCGGATTTGTGTGAAATGGATATCTCTCCCGCTACTCCGCCTGAAGAAGTGACACCTTGAGCCAGCCTGTTAGGGTTCAACCCCGAACCGGCCATTTCAATTGACAAATCTGTCTGGTCCGCCAATTTGAAGGCTGCTGTCATGTTTGCCACCTGCTGCATTCTCGGTGCTGACAGCATTTTCCACGGTACGTAGAGATCGGTATGTTGCTTTCTTTCAGATTCCGGGATATACTCAAAATAAAGTCGTCCTTCCGCCGTTACACGCCGAGCATAAAGGCCGGCTGCACCCGCATTGTGAAACCCAACACTATACCTCTGTTCATCAAATCCTGTCATACTGTAAATAAAAATAGAACCATCCGGATTATCTGGATTGACAGTTCGAACATATTCTCCCGATGAATCAAGGACAGCCAGCGACCGGACGATTGATGAACCACCGGAAGTAGCAAGCAATGTTCGATCCTCAGATGTGAGAGGGAAAAAAGTGTTTCCGGAAATATTGTCAGCCTCTCTGATCCAGTTTATTGCCACTGCAACCTTTTCACCACCCCATTTCTTGCTGGCTCCAGCGGAGGCTACTTGCCGTTGGAAACCGAAATCGGCATACTCAAACTCCACGTTGATGCGGCTGTTACTATCGATTAGGTGCCTTGGTGTAAAGGTTAGTTCAGACTGACCGTAATCTATGGTATAGTCAACAGATTCTCCGCGATTCAACCTGTCACCATTCAGCCAAACTTTTTCCGAACCGGCAGTGATCATAATTCGTCTACCACCATCCTTTCCGGTAAGGCGGTAGGGTCCCTGATTCTGATCCTCGCCCCTGAATGCCATTGTGTGAAATTTTCCTCGGGCTGAACCGACGACTGCGGTTGCATTTCCCCCCTCTCCGCTTGATGAGAAATTCACCCCTTCAAGGCGGCGATCATGTTGCTGAT
>SCKS01000139.1 GCA_004124465.1 Fidelibacterota bacterium | reverse complement strand
TTACCGTGTACGGTAGTTTTGATCGTGAAAACACACCGCACGTTTTTGAAGGAATCACGCCTTTATTTAAAGAAGCAAGTAAAGGAGTGACAATGGACCTCGAGGGAGTGACCCAGATTGATAATTCCGGGATTGCTGCAATCGTTGAGTGTGTCCGCATGGCTTCCGACGCCGGAATAGAATTCCATGTGGTTGGAATCAACAACAACATAAAAGAGGTCTTGGAGCTCAGCAAGCTTTCGGCACTTTTTAAAAACATGGAGTTCAGTACGTTTTGTTCCAGTAGTCGGCCTGGAACACTTGGTTGCCACATCAATAAAAAGATGTATGCCGCTGATCACTTACTAGAAACAAATTAATCAATAAAGAGGACCAATGAAATCACTTTTAGAAAAACGAGAAGCCATGGCAGTAAGCATTCTTCAAGCAATCATCTGCAAGAGGGAAGCAGTCCGCCCGAGCCCGAAAGAGGCAGCGGAACTTGCCGTGGAACACACGGATTGCCTGGTGGAGGAGTTAGCCAAAAAAAGCAGGGAAAAAGTAAGTTACCTAGAAGATTGGAGCAGAAGAAAACTACATCAATAAAAAAATTAATGAAAGTCTTTTAAAAAGTTATGCATAGTTTACCAGTCCAGCTTAACGATAAAACCATCATTCCAAAATTTATCTTTGGAGCGGCTGCGCTTGTTTTGGCCATCGATCCTGTTTTGTGGTTAGTCCAAACGTGGCGCGATCCTTCCTACGATTCCAGTGGGTTTATCGTTTTTTGTGTTTGTGCCGGAATTTTTCTATGGAGTATCACCAGCGATCGATTAAGCCATAAGGTAAATCTAGGATTACCCTTGTTCCTTCTCACGGTTTCTTCTCTCACAAGATTGGTTGGACAGGTTTTTGCCATCAACGTCATCGGTGCCACAACCTTGGTTCTTGATGTCTATGCGATTGGCCATCTCGCCGCCGTTGGATTTAGAAAAAGACCCATCTCACCGGGATGGTTGGCTGTATGTTTCGCTTTTTCCCTTCCCTTGGAGAGGATCATACAGCGGACCATAGGTTACGGTCTTCAATCCATTTCTGCAGATGGTGCTTGCCTCGTATTGGGGAACATCTTTGACAACGTACGTTGCAACGGGATTCGTATCCTGATTGATCACCAGGACGTATTGGTTGATCTTCCTTGTTCGGGTGCACGTGCACTTCTCTTGCTTTTACTTTTTTATTCTGCGTGCATGAGTGTATGCCGTCCCGGTTTTGCAAAAGGTATTGTCGGATTTGGCATCACTCTTTTATCCGGGATCTTGGTCAACGTATTAAGGATTATCTTTCTTGCCACGGGAATTGCGTATCCAAATTACTTTATGGGTATCGATGTCATGCAAACACCGTGGCATGACTTGTCGGGTTTGGTTTTCCTTGCCATCGGATGCTTGCCTGTTATTTATTGGGCGTTGTTGGTTTATAACCCAAATCCTTTCCAAGGAAATTCTAATGACAAAAAAGAAAGACAAATAGAAAAACCATTATTACGGATCAATCCCCTATACCAGGCCGTTGGGTTCCTGATGCTTGCCTCCGTAATAATCAACTTACCAAGACAACCCATCGATGTAGCCAAACCTAACATCAAGGTCAATCTCCCCTCGTGGATTCATGGAAATATTGCAACTCCAGTATCCCTGTTTCCAAAAGAAAAGGCGTACTTCATAAAATACGGTGGTGCTGCGGCCAAGGCCATATACGGGGAGCATGGTCTTTTAATTGTTAAAACATCGGCTCCACTGCGCCACCTTCATTCTCCAGAAGAATGTTTGAGGGGGTTGGGATTCGATGTTCAATATAAAGGCGTCAGCCACAAAATATTACCCACCGCGATTTACAAGGCAACCGCATCGGATGGTGCAAGCTACCGGGTTGCGGTCAGCTTTGTATCCAGCCATGGACATGTTGTCAGCAATGTTTCGGAAGCTGTGTGGAACTGGATGCAACAGCCCGAAGGAACCTGGTACGCACTGCAGCGAATTTCTCCATGGAATCTCGAAGATATTGAAAGCAATCAATGGGACCACGCGGTAAAGGCGGCCATGGACATTCGCACCAATCAACCACTTATTTAACCCACTAAATTCTAAGAGAGGAATCATGACAAAGTTAAAAAAATACCTAACCATCACGTACCTACTCACCCTCTGTTTTACATTGCAACTGGTAAACCAGGTTTCTTATGCCAATGCAAAAACAGAACTTGGAGGGACTATCACGTTTAGCGGACCAGGCGGTCAAAAGTTAAACCTTCCCTCACTGAAATCAGATGTAGAAGTTGATATTGAAGCGGACCTTGCCAAGGTAACCGTGGTCCAAACTTTTATCAATCCAACGAAAGCACCACTCCATGCAACT
>SCKS01000069.1 GCA_004124465.1 Fidelibacterota bacterium | reverse complement strand
CCGGAGAATTGTGAGTGGGGGGGTAGCTCCCATGCACGCTGCCGTTTCCGTACATCTTCCGGAAAGATTAACTGAGAACGTACAATACCGTTTCCGGGAGATAGCTGAAGGGGTTAGTACAGCTACGACAGCTTTTCAGTTGAGTGTCAATTCAGCCAGGGTGTGGTTTTCGGAGAATATCGCATCACCCTTGTTGACGGTGGCAGTGTCTGGCCTGTCTGATTCGGTAGCGCCGGAACTTACAGCAGGGTTTAAGGATGTCGGTGATTTTATTTTGATGCTCGGAAGTCACCGAGGGGAACTGGGGTGTTCTGTTTACGCCAGACTCAAGTTGGGTTCAGCTGATGGGCCAGTACCTATGGTGGATCTTGCCATGGAGAGGCAAATGAGGGAAATCGTTCTGACGGGTAACAAAGTTGGCCTAATAAAATCTGTCATCCACCTGTCAGCGGGTGGCCTTGCTGCTACGGTAGCTCACGCATTGATCTGTGGAGGGACGGGCCTCGGCGCAAGGATTCATGTGAGTTCCAAGATTAGGAATGATGAACTCCTTTTCGGTGAAACAGAGGGTCTGACAATCATTTCAGTGGCTGAAGAGTCCATCATTGAGATTGAACGGCTATGTATGAATTCCGGTGTACCGTGCACCGCCATCGGGCGGGTTACCGATAACGGAATATTTACGTTCAATGACCTTTTGAAAGTGAAAGTTGAAAAGTTGCATGAGAGTCAGAAAGAGTGTAGAAAAAAGATTTTTGGCTAGCGTTTCAGTTGATCCAGCATGGCGTTATGGATATGACCATTTGAAGCCAATACTTCACGATCGAACAATGCAAAATCACTTCCGTCCGTTTTAGTTACAGAACCACCAGCTTCTTGAACAATGAATGCCCCCGCCGCCATATCCCATGGGTTCAGCTCATATTCCCAAAAGCCGTCCAGCCAACCCCGGGCAACGTGACAGAAATCCAGGGAGGCAGCTCCCGCGCGTCGGACACCTTGTGTAAGGTTAGTGAAGTTTTTGAACAGGTCCATATTTCGGGACCAGATTTCGTCATGCTCATAGGAAAAACCCGTAGCCAAAAGGCCTCTTTTTAAGGAATCAGTTGTGGAAACAGCAATGGGCTCACCATTACAGAAAGCACCGCCGCCGGCTGTAGCGCTGTAGACGTCGCCGAAGTGAACATGGTTAATCACTCCCACAATCGGTTTTTCTCTCTCACAGACCGCAATGGAGACGGCGAAAAAGGGGTAACCGTGAACAAAGTTGGTAGTACCGTCAATTGGATCAATTACCCAGAGATAATCTGAACCGGTCTCGATGCTTCCGGCTTCTTCTGTAAGAATCTGATGATCAGGAAATCTCGCACAAATAGTTTCCATAATAATTTGTTCTGAACTGACGTCCGCATTGGTCACCAGATTAGTGGTCCCTTTGAAGTCGACCTTTAGTGTCATCTTAGCTTGTTCAGAAATAAAAGAGGCCGCTTTGTCAGCGGCCTCTAAGGCAATATTTAGTAGTTCTTCTTGCTCAGTCTTTGTCACAACGAATCAGAACCTTGTTGAGCAAGGATTTCTTTGTAAGTGAGGTGCTCTCGGGAGAAGTAGTCTTTAGTCATTTTCCGCAGTGACGTAGACAGGATGATGATGGATATCAGGTTGGGGAATGTCATTATCCCAAGTGCGGCATCACCGAAAGCCCAAATTGCCTCTAATTCAGCAATTGCACCAATAAAGAAAAATAGAATAAAAAACCATTTATATGTATTCAGAGCGCGACTCCCGAATAGATAATTGGCACTCCGATCCCCGTAATAGGACCAACTGATAGCCGTAGATATAGCAAAAAGTAACACCGCCAGGGTGACGATTTTGTCTCCGTATGAGAAGAGCCAGCTTAAACCTTCCTTGAAGGCGAAAGAAGTAAGAAGACTACTGTTGAGAAGTTTGTGTCCGTTATATACTCCGCTTTCAAGAATCTGCCTGATCGTGTCAGGATCAGTTTCCGTCATTCTTACAAAAAAAGCTGTATACTTCCACGCTCCTGTTGTTATGATAACCATTCCAGTCAAAGTGCAGATTAGCAAGGTGTCGATATATGGTCCAAGCATTGCTACCGCTCCTTCTCGAATAGGGTATTTTGTTTTTGCGGTAGAATGTGCGATTGCGGCACTGCCTTGCCCAGCTTCATTTGAATAAAGCCCTCGCTTAATACCCCACAACATTGTCATCAGAACACCTCCACCTACACCAGCAATTCCAGCAGGTGGATTAAACGCCATGGAGACAACCATTGAAAAACCCTTACCTATCTCAGAGAAGTTTGTGATAAGGATAGCAATGGCAGCTGTGACATAGATAGCAGCCATGAAAGGTGCAAGGTATCCGGTTACGTTTCCGATACGGCGAATTCCACCAATGATTACCAGACCTATGATGGATGAAAGGACCAGACCATTGATTACTTGCATTATTGACAATTCAAATCCTGTCCATACTGTGTGTTTCAATGTTAAAAAGTGGGTTTCACCAAGGATTGTTGCTACTTCGGAGTAGATCTGATCAGAAACAGTGAAAGATTGAATGGCGTTTCCTGTAGCAAAGGAACAAATTACAGCAAAACTGGCAAATGCTACCGCTAACCAGCGCCATTGCCGTCCCATCCCATTTTCAATGGTGTACATGGGGCCTCCGGCCGTATAGCCGTCATCCCCAATCTGCCTGTATTTAAGTGAAAGGGAGCATTCCGCGTATTTTAAAGTAGTTCCAAAGAAAGCCGTGACCCACATCCAGAAAAGGGCGCCAGGACCTCCGTAATAGAGGGCAGTTGCAACGCCTGCAATGTTTCCTATCCCGACTGTGGCCGAAAGGGCTGTTGTGAGAGCTCGAAAATGATTGAGATCACCCTCATCATTGGGGTCGTCATAAACACCACCTGTAACTTTTACCCCATGCCAAAAATGTTTTATTTGGGGAAATCCGAGCCAAACAGTAATAAAAATACCGGTGCCTACTAACATAACTACCATTAGGGGAACAGGCGAAAACGAAGGAAAAGACCAGACCGCGTCGAACAGTTCTATACCAAAAAAAGCCAGAAGAAAAAGAATGATTGAAAATGATATTAATCCCGCTCTTGCTTTTGTCATAGATGATCCCCTGTTCGGTCCGAAATGATAGTTAAATATTTTTCTCTTATAGCAAAGTAGTTTACGATGCCAAGTGGATTATGGCAAACGGGAAAGGGGTGGAAAACTGAGGACGCGTACAAAGTGAGTAGCTTAGGGTTTTAATTTTCTCTTGGTCTCGTCTTTTGGTGTCTTAGTGGCATACAGGTAAATTCACGCCGGTGAAAACAGAGTGCATTCGCAACTTTTGTATCATTGCCCACATCGACCACGGCAAGTCAACACTGGCCGACCGTTTGTTAGAGATGACCCACACACTCACCAAGCGCGACATGAAGGACCAGGTTCTCGATGACATGGAACTGGAGCGTGAGCGGGGCATTACCATCAAGAGCCATCCCATTCAGATTCACTACAGCCACAGCGATGGCAAGGAATACATTTTCAACCTTATCGACACTCCCGGCCATGTAGATTTTTCCTATGAGGTATCACGCTCGCTGGCGGCGTGCGAGGGAGCAGTTCTGTTAGTGGACGTGGCGCAGGGTGTAGAGGCACAAACAGTTAGTCACGCTTATTTAGCCATGGAAAACGATCTGGAGCTTATCCCTGTTTTGAACAAGATTGATCTCCCAACATCGCGGCCTGAGGAGGTGAGTCAACAACTGATGGATCTCATCAGTTGTTCTAAAGATGAGATTCTCAATGTCAGCGCCAAGACCGGCGAAAGTGTAGACGATCTCTTTACAGCTATTGTTGATAGGATCCCACCGCCCGCCGAACCCGAAGAAGACGCACCGCGGGCCCTCATCTTTGATTCGAATTTTGATTCCTATCGAGGCGCAATTCCCTATGTACGCATATTTAACGGTACTATTGAACCGGGAATGACTGCCCAGTTCATGTCCACTGGAAAACTGAGGGAGATCACTGAGGTGGGTCATTTTGTGCTGAAACGGGTTCCAGCCAAGAGGCTGGAAACGGGAGATGTTGGTTACATCATTGCCGGCTTGAAAGAGATTAAGGAATTGCAAGTGGGGGATACCATCACCACCAAAGAGAACCCTGCTCATAAGGTGCTACCTGGTTATAAGGAAATGAAACCGATGATTTTTTCCGGGCTCTTCCCAATAGTCAGTGAAGATTATGAACGGCTTCGAGATTCCATCGAAAAACTCAAACTCAATGACGCTTCACTGACCTATGAGCCCGAAACATCCACGGCGCTGGGGTACGGCTTTCGGTGCGGTTTTCTGGGGATGCTTCATATGGATATCGTGCGGGAGCGGCTGGAACGGGAGTTCGATCTCAATCTCATTACTACCGTGCCCAGTGTGAGGTATGAGATTCTCAAAACCAATAGTGATATAATCGAAATTGACAATCCCACAAAACTTCCGCTGGCTGGTGAAGTAGAGGAGATCCATGAACCGTATGTAGCGGCGGAGATCATTTCTCCATCTGAGTATATGGGCGGCCTTATGAAGCTTTGCCAGAATAAGCGGGGGACATTTGTGAATACTCATTATTTCTCCGAGCAACGCGTTCAACTGAAGTATGAACTTCCCTTTTCGGAAATCGTTTTCGATTTCTATGACAAATTGAAATCAGTCTCCCGAGGATATGCTTCGTTCGATTATGAACATATTGGTTTCCGGCCGGGACCTATGAAAAAGTTGGATATTCTCATAAGCGGTGATGCCGTGGATGCGCTTTCCATCATTACTGATCGAGATTCAGCTTACAGCAAGGGGAGAGAGTTGTGTAAAAGTTTGAAAGAGGTTATACCCAGACAAATGTTTGAAGTGATAATTCAGGCGGCCATCGGTTCAAAGATCATTGCCCGGGAGACGGTACGACCTTTTAAGAAAAATGTGACAGCCAAGTGTTATGGAGGTGACATTACTCGAAAACGGAAGCTGTGGGCCAAACAGAAGGAGGGAAAAAAGCGGATGAAGCAAATCGGAAAAGTGGAAGTTCCTCAAGAGGCGTTTCTTGCTCTGTTCAAGGTTGATCAGGGGAAGTAAGAGTCATTATCTCTGATTCCAGACCCCACTTCTCCCATTGATGAATAATAGCCTCTCTTACTGGTCCCTATCACGCTCTCCCTATTACAGTTTCATTTTTGTTTTACCTTTCTTTGCCATTTATGAAGTGATGGTACTGTTTTTGAGCCGGGATGAAATGGTAACCTTGCGAAACGGTGCCGATGTACTTCTGAGACAGTTTCTGGCCCTTTTTGGCGAGTGGGGATTCTATATCTTGAGCATTTCATTCATTATCATTTTTCTGACTGTATTTCTCCTCCAGAAAAAAGATTGGAATATCACCGTGGTGAAGAGCGACTATCTCCTGTGCATGCTGGCTGAGGGAATATTCTGGGGATTTATACTCTATTTGCTCATGCGTTATGTACCAGCACTTCTAATGTTTCCATCGGGGAAAGACCTTATACGGCAAGTGGTACTCGCCATCGGTGCCGGGCTTTATGAAGAATTTGTTTTCCGCGTCGTAGCCGTCACAGCCGTATCGCAACTGTTTAAACTCGTATTCATGTGGAAGAAGAATTGGCGGCTAGTAATGTCTGTTATCACCTGCGCCGCCCTTTTTTCCGGGTTTCATTTCGTCGGTCCCTACGGTGATACGTTCGATGTTTCGGTCTTTCTATACCGTCTCTTCGCTGGAACCTTGCTTGGCACGTTATATGTTGTGAGAGGTTTCGGCATTGTTGCATACACCCACATGATTTATGACTTTATCGTCCTATTCGGTTTGACGGTCACATTACCATAATTGCTCCCAACTGGACTGTGCCCCAAGTGGAGGAACTCTTGTTTGCCTTTTCCGTTGATAATCCGTGATAGTGACCCTAAACTCCCACGGATGTGAAAACGCGCTCTAGAACGGTTTTCCTTCTCCTCGCGGGACTTCTTTCGGCATCACAAGCCCAAGAGAGTCCCTTTAACAGTTTTATCGCTGCCATTTGGCCGGAGTATGATCGGCCTGGCGTGCTGGTGATCCTGACGGGTGAGATTGCAAATGAGAGATTACCGCTGCAGTTAAAACTTCCTTTGCCGGACGGAACGGATGTGCCTCTGGGTATTGGTCATAATGATACTACCACCAATCTTTCGCCGTTGCCGGAGGTTCGCGAATCAGGAAAGCGATGGGTTGATGTCAGGATGGTTAAACAGGAGTTTCAGATTGAGTTTTATTACAATCCATTTAGTGAAGGAAATCAAAGAGAAGGAGAATACATTTTTCAATTGAATCATCCGTTGGAGGAATACCATGTAGCCATTCAGCAACCGCTGGGAGGAGAAAATTTCAGATTCTCTGAAACGGGAGTTGACAGCATCAGTGACGATCATGGTCTTTCTTACATGAGGAAGCACATGTCACAGCTCCTCCCGGCCGGCACGCCGAAAAAGTTCTCTTTCTCTTACAACAACAGGACAGGAAGAATGACCGTTGACATCTTACAGGACATACTGGAAAAGATGCCCCCTCAGAATTTACAGACTGACACTCCTCAGGCCGGAGTTGTGAATCGGTACCGTCTTCCCACCTACGAGCCGTATGCTATTCTCGGTATTGTCGTAGTTCTTATCGGTGTGGTTTTTTGGCAATCAGAAAAAAAACAAAAAATGTCTATGACTGAGGAGGGAAAAAATTTCTGTCCCAACTGCGGAGCGAAGATCGATGGTAATACAAATTTTTGTTCAAACTGTGGAAACAGACTGACATGATACCTTATCTCATTGAAATCGGCCCCATCAAAATTCCGTCCTATGGATTTATGCTCATGGTAGCCTTCATGGTCGACTATTACCTTCTCACAAAGGAATTGAAGCGCCTCGGAAAAGATCCCGAAATGGCAGGAGATGCTGTTTTCTGGGCTGCCATTGGTGGGATTGTCGGCTCTAAGATTTACTATATGGCTGAGAATTTCCGTGCTTTTTCCGCCGATCCCTTGGGGATGATCTTCAGCGGGTCTGGCCTTGTATTTTTTGGAGGACTTGCCGGGGGAATGCTGGCGGTGACTTTTTACATAAAGAAAAAGAATGAACCATGGTTGGCATGGGCAGACATGGTTTCTCCACTTTTGATACTGGGATATGCTATCGGTAGAATCGGTTGCTTCCTTGTGGGAGACGATTACGGTGTTGTCACTGATTTGCCGTGGGGAATGACGTTTCCGAAAGGTGCGCCGCCTACACTGGTGCCTGTTCATCCTACTCAAGTTTATGAAACCGTCATGGGAATTGGCATCTTTGCTATCCTCTGGAAATTGAGAACAGTGCCGTGGCCCCATGGGAGACGGTTTGCACTCTACCTCATGTTGGCGGGAACGGAACGGTTATTGATCGAGTTTATACGTACTAACAACGAATATCTCTTAGGCCTATCCGGTGCACAAATTATTTCCATATGTATGTTCATTATTGGAATCACACTCATCAATAAACTGGGAAAAGCCTCACATGATGATTCCGCCGCGGGAGCGGAAACCTAGACAAAAAAGAATAACAGGTTTCCTCATCAGGCAACTCTTTCTGATGCTGCTTGCTACGGCTTCAATCCAAGCTCAAGTGACGCTCAGCGATTGGACACAAATTCAGGTTCCTCAAGAGCTCACCGGCAATCAGTTTTCGCCTACGCGGATGGCGGTGAACTTTTTCGGTGATCTCTATCTACTGGATGAAGAAAGGTCGCTTATTGCTCGGTTGCCAGCTGATGGTGACAATGTCCGAATAGCAGGAGGTTGGGGTGAGACAGATGAATTATTCACCAGCGGCAGCGATCTCACCGCCGCACCGGGACTTGATGTTCTTATTGTGGACAGTGATACTCACCGGCTTCTCAAGTTCGACAGGCAACTAAACTTTCTGGAAGAACTGAATCTTCTTTCAACAGACAGACCAGTGGAGTTTCCTTCAGCGGTTGTCCGCAATCATGCCGGTGAAGTATTGGTAGCAAGTGACTCCGAAGCCGACCTTACACTAATGAATATGAGTGGAACTGTCATTTCGGTTATGGGTGGAGAGAACTATGGCACAGACAGGTTTGTTGATATTAATTCAGTGGCAATCAACTCTATCAATGAGATTGGCCTCATAGATAGTGACGACCGGTATCTGGTACTGAGTAGAAATGGCCGGATGCTCTGGCGCGGGTCACTGAATATGG
>SCKS01000138.1 GCA_004124465.1 Fidelibacterota bacterium | reverse complement strand
GTCTGCAGAGCCTGTGAGGAAGTATGCCCCGTAGACGCGGTCCTGATAACTGATCCTGGGGATATCGGCACGGGAACCGGAGCTACAGAGACTACGACCGAGGAAGTATCTGCTGAAGCACCCTCAGAAACTGTTGTAGAAGCTCCTGTAGCAATGACCTCAGACGATACTGCCCTTTTCTTCCACAAACCGAACAAATGGCTCAATAGGGCCAAAGACGTATTGAACAAGGAAGAACTCCCTTCAACAGGTATCGAAAAAGCGAAAGATATGTTCAAGGGCCTCAGAAAACAAACCCTTGATTCTCTACCTCGAGGGAAAGATTACCTAGCACTTGTCGATAACGAGAAATGTATTGGTTGCACCCAATGTGTGTACTTCTGTAACTTTGCCTCAATAGATATGATATCCTGGGACCTGATGGCGCGTACTTCACAGTTCGAATCCAAAAAGGCCCTGATTCTCGAAGATACATGTACGGGTTGTACACTCTGTGCATTCGCATGTCCTGTAGAGGCAATAACTATGGAAGCTAAAATCTAGCTTGCATAACTGAATGAATCTATACTACGCGATAATAACTTCTATCTGGGTAGCTGTATTGTATGCAATCTGGGCTGCCACAGAGGCTGGAGACCCTGGTTATGGACAAATTGCTTTCCTGATAGGAGGACTGGTAGCAACATGGTACATAAGAAAGAGAAAACTGGAAAGGCCCAGAATTGATGATAAAGAGATAGTGATTCCTGAAGCGGAATTCTCGGTAGAGATACCTGACGAGGGGGACAAATATTTCTTCAGTGAGAGCAGTTATCGCAAAATAATATGGGGAACCACAATCTTTGCCTTGATTGCAGTCAGTTTTTTTCTAGAATCTATTACGACCGGAGAGAATCTGATGTTGGGAATTATTTCACTGATATTAGGAATAGTAGCGTTCCTAGCACCCATCTTACTTCCTGTCAAAGATGACATTGAAACACTGAAAAAAAGAGCCCAGAAGGAGAGGACAAAGGCTTGGCATAAAGGTAAATTTAACCAATCCTCTGAGGAAGAGTGAATAAGATCCTTCAAGAGGTCCTGAAAAGGGTTCAACCCAATGAAAAGGAAGTGACACAAATAACCGAGCTAGCCCAGAGGCTGCTTGATAAGGCAAGTTCGAACAAAGAAATTAGTTTTAGTCCATTAATCGTTGGATCTGTGGCAAAAGGAACCTTTCTGAAAGGAGCAGACATAGACCTCTTCCTAAGATTTGAATCTGGAACGGACCTGAAAAAGAAGGGGTTGGACGCGGCTAGGAAAATTCTTCCAGACGGAAGGGAACTTTACGCTCAACATCCCTATCTCCGTGGAGAGATCGATGGTGTGGGGCTTGATGTGGTGCCCTGTTATGCAATCGATGACCCTGCACATCCAATCTCGGCTGTTGACAGGACTCCTTTCCATACTGAATGGGTAAAACAGAACATTTCCGGAATGGAGGACCAGATAAGGCTGACCAAACAATTTCTGAAAGGTGCTGACGCCTATGGGGCTGGAGCTGCGGTAGGAGGGTTTTCCGGTTATCTAGTTGAAATCCTATGTATAAGATATCTGGGATTCGCAAATCTTATCGAACAGATATCTAGCTGGCGACCACCTGTGGATTTAGGTGTTGTTGAAGGTGCACCGGATTCTCCAATCATGCTACCTGACCCTGTAGACAAAGGTCGAAATGTTGCGGCTGGAGTTACTCTCAGGGGATTAGGAGCAGCCGTTCTAGCGGCCAAAGCCTTCAGGAATAAACCATCTATCGATTTCTTCTTTCCAAAGAAGAAAGATCGGGTTGCGCAAGGGTACGTTACTACAGTCATACTTCCCCATCCAGGAGGAAATGAGGAAACTGCGTTGCCATGGCTCCAAAGACAAGGAAGAAAAATCTATAAGGCAATAGCTGAATTCGAGCCGATTGCATGGAATGCCAATCTGGAGGATTCTGGATTTATTGTCATTGAAACCTCAACGGTCGAACTTCCGGAAATAGTCCCACACAAGGGCCCTGCACCTTGGGATAGTGGGGCCATGGAATTCCTTAAGAGATATCCAGATGCAGCATTGAGTGGTGAAAGACTAGAGGTTGGCAAACCTCCCAGACACTCCAGCATCGAGGATGTTATCCTTGAATTATTACCTAATGCAAAGGTCAGGTCCGGTTTAGAAAAAGGTGCTGAACCGGTACAAAGAGTACCCTGGTTAGATTAAAAAATAAATTTGGGTAGATGGGAGCCAAAGCCCCCATTTACCTGATGAACGGGGCTTTGCAGCCCCGCTCTATTTCTGGCGACACTAAGTCTATGCTTGTAGACCTATATCGTAACCGATTACATCACCAGTTGGCTCGAACTTCATACGGAACGAGTAGTCAGATACATCTGAAACACTCGCTA
>SCKS01000137.1 GCA_004124465.1 Fidelibacterota bacterium | reverse complement strand
TCCGCTTAAATCTTGCACTCCTTCTACTTCGAGGATACTGCTCTCAGAGAGAGACAGTGCATTAGAGTTGGTTGTGAACGTAGTGTTCTTTGTCTTCAGTGTGCCGCCGGTGAGTGATAAATCATTTTGCAGTACCAATGTTGTGTCAGGAAGTGAAATACTGGTCCCGGATGGAACACTTGCTCCCGAACCCAGGGTGATTGTGCCGCCGGTAGAGTTAAGTGCAGCACTATTGCTCAATGACAATGTATCCAAGAGAGTAAGGCTGCCTGCTCCTGTCTCAAGTGCAACACCGTTCAAAGTGAGAGCATCATTTAATTTAAGGTGGGTCGAGACTGAGCCAAGGGTCAGTACATTACCGTTGGGGGTTAAACTTCCAAAGTGAACAAGTCCACCTGAGGAAAGTGTCGTTGCTGCCTGAAGATCCAGCACGGAACTGGTGAATGAGGCAGTACTAAGGTTCAGAGCCTGACTCACACTGAAGGTACTGTCTGTAACATCAAGTGCTCCTTCAGCTCCAAGGGTCAGCCCTCCTGCAAAGCTGAGAGTTCCCCCCGTGGAAGCAATTGATCCTGCATTAATATTAAGAGGATTTGAAAGTGTAAGACTCGAGTCTCCTGTATCAATGATAGAACCCGCTGTGTCCATCGCAAGCGTGTTCGGTAAGATAAGAGTTGCATTTCCGACTGATGCGAAGTCAAGACTAAGTTTGTTGCCACCGAGTTCAAGATTACCAAGTGTTAAATCATCTGCACTGGAGATCTCTGTATCACCGCTTAACCTGAAAGTCGAGTTTGCACCAATGGTGAAATCATCCAAGTTGAATGTACCTCCACCTGACTCAAGAGTTCCAGTGCTGAGGTCTACCGTTCCGCCCAGGCCGCTCCAGGTCGTTCCGCTATTAACAACCAGCGTTCCTGCAAAACTCAATTCATCTCCGAGTTTCAGCTCTGAGTCCTTCACGTCCAACTCACCTGTTGTTCCAACACTCCCGCCTGAGATCAGGTTCAGGATGCCCCCGCCCTGCACAAGATCTCCGTCAAGTGTCAAGGCCTCTACAATTTGTACTAGACCACTGCCAGATGAAAGTATGCCCCCATCGTCAATAGTCAAGGTGCTGTCCAATGTTAAGTAGACCGTGCCGCTATTGAGAGATTCGCCAGTTCCAATGCTCAGTGCTCCATCTACAATCATGTATTCAATGTTGCCGGCCAGTGTCAGGGTGTTGCCGTTCAGGTCAAGACTAGGCCAGGAAAAACCATCCCCTTCCATTGCGATAGTCGTGTCTCCTTCCAGTACCACAGAAGAATCTGGGTCAAACATGAAATTAATGCTGCTCTCAAATGATACTGTTCCGGAAGGTTTAAAGCTAGATGAAGTGAAATCAAGTGAACTGCCGCTGATAGTAGCTCCACTTTGAAAAATCAACTCACCACTATCCACACTGAGTGAGCTCATATTGCTGAAAGTCGGTGAATTTTGAAACTCAAGGTTACCGTTGCTCAGCCCGATAGTATTCTCATCAAACTGGGGGGCTGTGCCTGCTACCGTGAGACTCATGTCACTGACATCCAGGGAAGCACTCGAAGAACCTTCCGCAGGGCTCAGGAGAAGATCGCCTACTGTGTTTGCACCTGAACCTGTACGTGATATTGATCCTGATGAGTTAATTTGAAGAGTTGTGCTTGCATTCGTTGTAATACTGTCAAGGCTGCGAGTACCTGCCAGTTCAAGCCGGCCACCTGAGGCATCTATTGTATTGTTTGCAAAGTTGACAGATGCACCATCATTCAGGTTCAAAGTTCCTGAAACTGCCAGGTTTCCTTCCAGGCTAAGGCTGCCCTGCTCTCCAACTTCAACCTGTCCACTTGCTCCGACACTGCCTCCGGCAAGGCTCAATGTTCCGCCATTGACACTTATGTTTCCATTCTCTAAAGCTAAATTACCAAGTGATACTTCGCCGGAGTCTGTACTGATAGTGGCATTGTCTTTCAGCGTTACGCTGCCGTTTATGCTGAGACTTGCCTGATTTGTTTCAATACCGACCGCATGACTGTCTGTGTCCATCACTTCATCTGAAGAGGTGAGGATTGCTCCAGAATTACCAACTGCCACGAAAGTTCCGTTTCCACGAGTGACTCGACTGAGATGATCTCCTATTCCAGATGTCCTGGAGGTCCATGAGCTTCCATCATTAGAGGTTAAGATGGTTCCATTTCCCCCCACTGTCACAAACGTATTGTTTCCGTAACTGACTCCTCGGAGATCTATTGATGTTCCAGAAGTCCTAGAGGTCCAATTACTTCCATCATAAGAGGTGAGGAGAGTTCCTGAAGAACCAACCGTCACGAATGTTCCGTTTGCTTGGGTGATTCCAATTAGAAAACTTGTTGTTCCAGAAGTCCTGGGGGTCCATGCGCTTCCATCT
>SCKS01000068.1 GCA_004124465.1 Fidelibacterota bacterium | reverse complement strand
AATTGTCCTCCTTCCAGAGGTTTTTGAAGAATGACTGTAGTAGTCACAAGTGACTCATCAAAATGCCAGCCATGGTTCTGACCATTATTCATCACATTTACAGTGAGAGCTGCCATAGGATCAGCCATTCGGTACATTTTTTCTTCTCCTAGAACAGCCGCAACAAAGTGAAGAAGTGGATCCCATTCATAGAGAGCTCTTAGAGCATCACCCTTTTCTATGTGATCATAAGCTAGGGAGCCGAGAGAGGTCTTTTCTTTAAGACGTCGGGGATGATCTTCAGGAAAAGAGATGTCATCTTCCTCAAGAAAAACATTGTGAACTTCATTACAGGGGTAAGCCTTTGGAGCTATTCGATCTATTTCAGAAACTATTTGAGCGGTAGCTTCCGTCGTTAGGAAACCTGGAAGCATACAGGCTCCATTCCTATTCAGATCCTGCTGACATTGTGAAACAAGATTCAGATACGATGACGAAGCAGGAGAATGAAGAGGATATCTTCTATTATCAATAAGATCTTTTTCTTCGAAATTGGCCACAATTAATCCATTTAGAATTTTGTCTTTTCAACTTAAATAAGAGTTCCATTTCTTAAAAGATAATTCATCCGATACAACTAAATTTTACGGCAGGAGGATGAATTCCTCTTAACTCCTCAAGACAAAATCTATTGATTGCATCAACTCAAATAGAGAATAAAAACGAAGGTTTAATCAGGAGATTAGGCGTTTTTGACTCTTCTATGATAGTCATCGGTGTCGTTGTCGGTTCAGGAATCTTCATGACCAGTGGCCTCATGGCTGAGTCCCTTCCTTCACCCTCTTTGCTTCTCCTAGCGTGGATAGTGGGAGGGCTTCATGCACTAGCGGGCGGGCTCACTTATGCCGAACTTGGCGCCGCCATTCCAAAAGCGGGAGGTCAATACATTTACCTACGCGAGGCATTCGGGCGGCTGCCGGCATTCCTCTTTGGATGGGTGTCTTTCTCCGTTTACCTTACTGGAGCTGTGGCGGCAGTCGCTGTTGCCTTTTCCGCTTACGCCTCAACCTTTTTCCCTTCCATCTCTCCGAACAATATTATTATCACATCACCCATTACAATCTCAGCTGGTCAGGTGATTGCCGTTGTGATAATTTTTCTATTTTCAGCTGTGAATTACATAGGGCTCGGTGTCGGGAAAACCGTCCAGAATGTCATCACTGTTATAAAGATCGCCTCAATTATCATTTTCGTTATTGCTGGCCTGGCTGTGGGTACGGAGACACCTGATTTCAGATTGCCATTTCAGTTTGACGACTTCAGCTCTATGATTACTGCATTCGGAGGCGGGCTGGTGGCAGTTTTCTGGACTTTTGGTGGATGGGAATATGTCACGGCTGTAGGAGGAGAAATCCGAAATCCTCAGAGAAACTTGCCACGGGCACTTTTGATCGGAACGGCGACGGCCACAGTACTCTACCTACTGTTGAACATAGTCTATTTACGAGCGCTACCGATGGATGAGATGGCCGGTATTGTGACTATTGGAGAGACCGCTGCTAAGTCCCTCTTTGGTTCACTAGGGGGGCGCTTTATGGTTATCGCAATCATTATATCTGTCATTGGGGCACTTAACGGAGCAATACTCACAGGTCCGCGAGTTTATTATGCCATGGCTCAGGATGGCCTTTTTTTTAAGCACGCAGCCGAGATCCATCCCCATTATCACACTCCTGCAAAGGCGATTATTTATCAGGCTGTCTGGGCGTCTATCCTTACTCTTTCAGGCACATTCGAACAGCTCATTACATTTGTCGTTGTAGTTAACCTTCTCCTCTGGATCGCGGGCGCAGCCGCTGTCTTCGCTCTTCGAAAGAATCGCCCCGAGCTTCCGAAACCATACAAAACATGGGGATACCCATGGGTTCCTGCTCTTTTTATCATTTTTTCAATATTCTTCGTTCTTGCCACTTTGTTGGATGGGCCTCTTGAAGCCCTTGCCGGTATCGGTCTCACTCTATTGGGACTACCGATTTATTTTTACTGGAACAAGTCAAATAATAACAGATAGTCTTTCTAGCATTTCTTAACTTTACTTTTTAGTAAATGAAATCATACTGTGGGGTAAAATAATGAAAAAAACGAGACTTCCCTTAAGTGCCTATTCTCTCATATTCTTTTGCTTTTTTGCTACAGTAAAAGGACAGGTAAAACCGGTTGATCCAGGTCAAACCATTCACCATAAGACGCCGAAAGTGTTTGTACTAAAAGGAGCTACTATCATTCCTGAACCGGGAAAAGTGATTGAATCCGGTGAAATTGTCATTCGTGATGGACTTATCGAATCGATTGGCAAGAGTGCGAAAATTCCGGGTGATGCTTTTGAAGTGAACCTTTCAGGCAAAACCATTTATTCAGGTTTTATCGAAAGTTATCTTGAAAGGTCGGATAAAAAACCCCCAGTAACGGGTCGCCGATCTCAGCAAAATCAAGATGAAAAAACCACCACCACGGCCACCTCTCATTGGAATCCGAAAGTAAAGCCTGATTTTTCAGTCCTAGAACAATATGACTTTCCGGAAAAAGAAGGTAAAACCTTAAGAAGCCTGGGCTTTACCTCAGCTCACCTGGTACCTGGCTCAGGAATCTTTCGGGGACAGTCCGCACTGATCCATCTTGGGAACTGGTCGCCCGGCTCTGTTATAAAGGAAGCTGGCCCGGTGCAGGCCATCGGTTTTGAATATGGTACCTGGAGCGATCCTACTTATCCCAACTCTCTTCTGGGTGCGGTGGCGCTTACTCGTCAGACATTCTACGATGCAAAGTGGTACAAAGAGGCGTGGGAAACCTACGGGCGGTTTCCTGAGACCAATGATCAACCGGAAGAAGACCGGGGACTTGCAGCCTTAAGTACTCATCTGGAAAATAAAGGAGCAATCCTGTTTATGACAGACGAGGAACTGGGATCACTCAGGGCTGGGAAAATCGGTAAAGAATTTGATCTAAATGTCTGGCTGAAAGGGAACGGTTATGAATACAGGAGACTGAATGATATCAAGGCGCTAGATAGTTTTGTGATCCTACCCATTAATTTTCCCAAGGCGCCGGACGTGAGCACCTGGGAAACAGCACTTCAGATCACCAGTGAAGAACTCCGGCACTGGGATATGGCACCTGACAATGCCAACAAACTTGCCAAAGCGAAAATCCCTTTTGTCCTCACCACCAGCGAGCTTGAAGACAAAAAAACATTCAGAAACAATCTTTTAAAAATGATTAAAAGAGGTTTTTCAAAAGATGAAGCTCTGGCTTCTGTTACAACAACACCCGCTAAACGCCTCGGTCTTTCTGAAGTGTTGGGAACGCTGAAAAAAGGAAAAATTGCAAACCTTGTGGTAACTGATGGTGACTATTTCGACAAAAAATCTCGTGTAGAATCAGTTTGGATTGAAGGGATAAAATATCCGGTCATCACAGAACCGAAAGCCGACGCACGGGGAACCTGGACCATGCAGTGGAGATACGACGGCGAAGTGCGCATCGATTCACTAAAGATCACCGGCGAACGAACAAAACCACAAGGCAAACTAGCCGGCCATAAAATGACTATACCGCTCAAATCAGTGACGCTCTCTTCCAACAATATGTTCAATTTTGCAATACAGGGTGATACTCTAGGTATGGATGGCATAATTCAGTTTTCCGGATCTATCAAGGAAGACTATGCCGAAGGTCAGGGACGAACACCTACCGGTGGTACTCTTAGTTGGTTCGCCAGGCGGGCGGCACCTTATGAAAAAGAAAAGGAAGAGAAAACAGAGACTCAGGAGAAGACCAGCAAACTGGTGGTCCGTTATCCCGAAGGCGCTTTCGGCTTTGAGAAGATGCCGTCTCAGCCCGAATTGATTCTTGTAAAAAACGCCACAATCTGGACCATGGGACCACAAGGCGTTATGGAAAACAGTGACCTCCTGATAAAAGACGGAAAGATCTGGAAAGTGGGGAAGAACCTCAGTATCTCCCCTAAAGCGAAAAATTCGGTAATAATTGATGCACAGGGAAAACATGTAACGCCCGGCATCATCGATTGTCACAGCCATACCGCTGGATTTTCGATCAATGAAGGAGCACAGTCTGTCACGGCAGAGGTGCGGATTCAAGATGTTATCAACAGCGATGACATTAATGTCTACAGACAACTTGCAGGAGGTTTAACGACAGCTAACGTACTCCACGGCTCCGCCAATCCCATCGGTGGACAGAATGCCGTTATCAAACTCAGGTGGGGATCGGCCCCGGATCAGCTTCTGTTTAAAGGTGCACCGCAAGGGATCAAGTTTGCTCTTGGAGAAAATGTAAAGCGGGAACGGAGCTGGGGTCGGTATCCTGAGACTAGGATGGGCGTGGAGCAGGTCATCCGCGATGCATTCACTGCTGCGGCCGAATACAAGACAAAACAAGCGTCTCGAGGCGGTGGAAAAGGAGGCAAACTGATCCCGGTTCGCCGTGATCTTGAACTGGACGCTCTCGTGGAAATCCTTAATGGCAAACGGTTGGTTCATAGTCACTCATACAGGCAGGATGAGATCCTCATGCTGGCGAGAGTATCTCAGGATTTTAATTTCAGGATTGGCACCTTTCAGCATGTACTTGAGGGTTACAAGGTTGCGGAAGCTATTGCGGAAGTGGGAGCCGGCGCTTCCACATTTTCTGACTGGTGGGCTTACAAATATGAAGTGATTGATGCCATCCCTTACAACGGTCCGCTCATGGAGAAGGTAGGAGTAGTGGTCTCATACAACTCTGACAGCAGTGAATTGGCGCGACGCCTGAACACAGAAGCAGCAAAAGCCGCTAAGTACGGCCCTATGTCCAAAGAGGATGCCTTCCGGTTTGTGACAATTAATCCTGCAATTCAACTCGGTATTGATAACAGGGTCGGTTCGCTGGAAACCGGCAAAGACGGTGATTTTGTTATATGGAACGGTGATCCCATGTCTATGTATACCGCATGCGAACAAACCTGGATTGATGGAAAAAAGTATTTCGACCTGACCCGAGACAGAGAAATGAGAGCTAAAAGGAAAGAAGAGCGAAATGCTCTTATTCAGAAAGTACTCTCCTCAGGAGAGAATAAAATGGAAAAAGGCTCCAATAAAGGCCGACGAATGAGAAGGCCTGGAGAAGCGGAATCTTACAGCTGCGTGGAAGGAGAACTGAAATGAGAAGAACAATAACTACTCTATTGCTTGCGGTTATCACTGTTTCCATTGCTTCGGACCAGGTGCCGGCACCTCCGCAGACACACCCCATTTTACTGATGAACGCAACCATTCATCCTGTTTCAGCGGATGAAATACAACGTGGCGCTATTCTTTTCGAGAAAGGAATTATCACTGCCATAGGCCGAAGGGTGACCAACCTACCGGACAACACAGAAACCATTGATCTTCTGGGAAAACATGTTTATCCCGGAATGATCGCTGCTGCCAGTGTGATCGGTTTAACGGAGATCGGGGCCGTAGCTGTAACAAGGGATTTTTCAGAACGGGGCGAGGTAAACCCTAATGTGCGCGCTGAAGTTGCTTACCACCCAGATTCTGAAATCATTCCCGTTACCCGCTCAAACGGTGTCTTGTTAGCTCACTCCTGCCCCACAGGTGGACTAATCTCAGGTACATCGGCAGTTATGATGCTGGACGGCTGGACATGGGAAACTTCCACACTAAAAGCACCGGCAGGTCTTCATATTAACTGGCCTAATATGGGTGCGGTCCGTTCCAGATATTCTCGAATTACTGAAGAGGAAGCGGTGAAGCGACGAGAAAAAGCGTTGAAAAAACTGGACGTCGTTTTCGAAGAAGCGCGGCGTTACTTCGTTGCAAAAGAGGCCGCAGATAAGTCAGGTAAGATTAAACTAAATACTGATCTACGCTGGGAAGCTATGCTCCCCGTACTACGTGGAGAAGTACCTGTTTTCATGCACGCAAGTGAAGTGCGGCAGATAGAGAGTGCTGTGGAGTGGGCAAACCGCCAAAATGTTAAGATGGTCATCGTGGGCGGGTACGACGCCTGGCGGGTGGCTGATTTACTGAAAAAATATGAAATACCGGTAATTTATGAGACCGTCAATTCCCTCCCCCGAAGACGTTGGGAGGATTTTGACACACCATTTACCGGACCTGCTAAACTGCATGAAGCTGGTGTGCAATATTGCATCTCAATGGGAACGGGTGGTGCATCAAATCACCGTAATACTCCATATGAAGCTTCCAAGGCTGCTTCATATGGACTTCCCAAAAACGAAGCTCTAAAATCGGTAACGCTTTATGCGGCGGAGATTTTGGGAATAGCTGACAAAGTAGGCTCCCTAGAAAAAGGGAAAGATGCAACTCTTATGATCACAGATGGGGATCCTTTAGAAATTACTACACAGGTTGAGCAGGTTTACATCCAAGGTAAGAAGATAGATATGAGTGATCGTCACAAAGTTTTATATGATAAGTATAAGGAAAAATATAGGCAACTAGGAAAAATTAAGTAGGTTTTTCCACACTTTTGGACGCCATTTCTTCCATCATTTTATCTATAGAGTGTATTGCCATCCCCTCTTCTCCAATGAGTTCGAACCTAGTGAGGATTGATTGAATCTGTTGTTCTTCCTCCAACTGCTCATTTACAAACCATTGAAGAAAATTGTAAGATGCGTGGTCTTTTTCCGTTAATGCCAGAGAAGTTAGTTTATTTATAGAGGCAGTAACATTTTTTTCATTCATCAATGCCTTTTCTAGAGCATCTTTGAGGGATTTATACTTGGCTGGAGGTGTCGAGGTAGATGGTATAACTGCTTCCCCGCCTACACCGGAGACAAAGCGAACAATTTTTAACATGTGCTCCCTTTCTTCTTCTGATTGAGCATAGAAAAATTCTGACGCCCCGCCCAAAGCTTCTATATCAGACCAGACAGCCATCCCCAGATAGATTTGCGAAGCTTCAGCCTCATGTTTAATCTGTTCATTTAATTTTGAATTGACATTTTTTGACAACATGCTCAAAACTCCTTAGCTTAGCAGGTGTAAATATAAATGTAAGTTATTCAACCCAGCAAATTCCTAAATAGCAGGCTGAATAACTTTTAAAGTTGATTGCTATTTAACTGGGCCCAAGAAGATCAAAATTGGCCGAAATATCTATTCCTTTCAACTCATACTCTTCTTCTGATACTGTTACAGATTTAGAATCCATAAAACCGGACTGAACTGAACCAGCATAACCGCCAACAATATGCTGATTAGTTGCAGGATTCGAATCATTTGGATCCAACCATGATACAGTTATAGCGCCATAAGTACCAAAAGCAACATCTTTGAATTGGTATTCGTATTTCCCCGAGTTATCCACATCCGCTGAAGTAATTGCTGTGGTTGCATAAGGGGCTCCCATTGGAGGCCATTTATTATTGATAGTAAGGTAAACAGTTCCCTCTGTTGGCCAATCGCCTGAAAACGTAACCGTACCTGATATTTTAGCCGCCTCAGGAGGAGAATCAGAATCAGATGGGTTCTCACAGCCAGAAACAAAAATACCAATAACTAACATCATTTTTAGAACCAGTATTTTCGAAAGTTTACTCATAGTAATGTAGCTCCTTATTGTTCAAGTGATAGAGTAATCATCCAGGATCTCCCAGGCATGGGATAATTCTGAATGAGTTCGTAATCAAGATCAGTAATATTTTTCAGTTTCAAAGACAAACCAAAATTTTGAAAACCAATATATAAATTGGCATCTAGGAGATGCCTTGTTGGCAGCCAAAGGATAGGAAAACGTACTAGATCTCCATCTACTTCATAATAATGAGAGAGAAAATCCTCATATTTTTGACGGGAAACATATCTGAAGGAAAGACTGGCTGAATTTTTTTTCCAAAGAACTGAAAAAGTAGTATTAATTTTATGTTTCGGACGATAGAGAAGGGGTTCACTACCGCCAAGATTATCCATTAAGAGGTAACTGTAATCACCTCTAACCTGAAAAAATTCACTTAATTTTGAATTGATCTGAATTTCAGCACCAGAAGCAGTCACGCTCTGCCAGTTCCTTGCTTTAACGGGAATAGCATAAACGAAGTCTATCATATCATTATAACGATTGTGAAAAAACTGAAATTCCAAGTTTAAGTGTTTAGAGTAGTCAAATTGATAACCTGTCTCAAGTGCCCAAACTGACTCGGGATCAATAGAGGGGGTTCCTTGGAGAAACAGACCGTAGCTGCTGGCATGAAGAAGATAAAGTTCCGAAAATGATGGAGCGCGAAATCCTTTATTTATTGAAATATGAAAAAGTCGGTGAGATGGTTCCCTATGATTAAGGGACAGTTTTGGTGAAAAAGATTTAAAGTGACGGGCAGGATATTCATTGCCAGGATCAACTTGGCGATAATCATAGCGTATACCGGAAGTAACAGA
>SCKS01000136.1 GCA_004124465.1 Fidelibacterota bacterium | reverse complement strand
TCCAGCAAGCCTACCTCAACGTCACCCAAGGAAAATGGGAAAAAATCAATCCGCAATACGGAAATATGGTACTCGGCTATTTTGGCAGGACACCGGTCGAGCCGGATGCGGAAATCGTCAAGCTGGCTTCGGAACAACTGGAAAAACCGGTCTTTAAAGAAGACCCGCTCGACATCTTGGAACCAGGTATTCCAAAAGCTGCTGAAATTCTGAAGAAAAACAACTTGCCAGAAACAGAAGAAAACCTGTTCATTGCTTCCAGTTGTGATGCCAAAGGCATTGATTATCTGCTCGGCAAAGGAAAAACTTCGATACGTAAAAAATCAGACGAAGCAAAAAAAGAAACTCCAGCTCCGGAAAAATCAGCGACACCTGCCACCACATCCGGACCACGAGATTACACTATCACAGTAGATGGACGCGCCTATCAAGTTCAAATCAGTGCTGGTGGAACTGTCGCTTCGAAACCTGTTTCAGGAAATACCGTTGCTCCTGCCGCATCCGGAATTGATGTTCCTGCTCCAACTCCCGGTAATATCGTGCGACTGGCGGTTGTAGTTGGTGACAGCGTAACCAAAGATCAAACGCTGCTGGTGATGGAAACCATGAAAATGGAATCGGAAGTCAAGTCCCCACAAGCCGGGAAGGTACTGGCGATTCATGTTCAAGCCGGAAACACAGTGCAGTCCGGAGACGCCTTGCTAACCCTTGAGGTATAAGGCGGTGACAAAGCTCAAAAAAATATTAGCCATCATTTTCTTTTTTGGATTTTCAGGAACCGGATTCTCCCAATCCTCCGAAGATCAAATCAAAATTATGATGCCAACAGATGCACAGGTAATTCGGGTCGATGCAAAAGTCGATCAGTGGGTCTATGCTGGCGATATCTTGGCTGTACTCAAGGATTCCAAAGGGGCAAAATTCAAGTTTCGTGCAGGTGTTTCAGGGCAGTTAGTTTTTTGGCGCCTGCAAACTCTTACACATTACGATGCCGGAGAAATTGTCGGGATTCTCAGAGTTGCTCCGGTAATTGCTGAGAAGGTTGCAAGCAGCACCTCGTCAGGAGACTTGCCGTCTTTCGGTGAAATGCTGATCAATCTGTATAAATCCACCGGAATTGCGGGCTTGATTAGTGGACAGGGCCTGGATTGGACAGAAGGTTTTGGCAGACTAATCATGATCGGAGTGGGACTTGCCCTGCTCTATTTGGGAGTACGCAAACAATTTGAGCCTTTGCTGCTGGTTCCAATCGGGTTTGGTGCTGTGTTGTCAAACATTCCATTGGCAGGACTATCTGAGCCCGGCGGGTTATTATTTTACGTTTATAAAGTCGGCATCACCACCGGAATTTTCCCGTTGATCATTTTCATGGGAGTAGGAGCAATGACAGATTTCGGGCCGATGCTGGCCAATCCGAAAACCGCATTGCTGGGCGGTGCGGCGCAGTTTGGGATTTTCGGAACTTTGCTGGGAGCTTTAGCTTTGAATGAAATTCCTGGAATTGACTTTTCTCTACGTGATGCAGCATCCATCGGAATAATCGGCGGTGCGGATGGCCCAACCGCAATTTTTCTTGCCAGTAAACTTTCTCCACGCCTGCTCGGTTCCATAGCAATTGCCGCATATTCCTACATGGCACTGGTTCCCATCATCCAACCGCCAATCATGCGTCTGCTGACTTCCCAAAAAGAGAGGGAAATCGAAATGAGACAATTACGATATGTTTCAACTCGTGAGAAAATTTTATTTCCAGTGGTTGCACTCGGTCTTTGTGCTTTTTTGCTACCTTCAGCGGCCCCGCTGATAGGGATGTTCATGTTTGGCAATTTGGCAAAAGAATGCGGGGTAATCAACCGTCTTTCGGAAACTATTCAAAATTCACTGATCAATACTGTAACCATCTTTCTTGGTCTAAGTATAGGCAGCAAATTGGCTGCAGGTGAATTTCTAAATATTGAGACTGTTGGCATCCTCATCCTGGGAATGATTGCCTTTTCCGTGGGGACGGCAGCAGGTGTGTTAATGGCCAAGCTAATGAACAATCTTTCTGCTGCTCCGATCAATCCTTTGATTGGTGCTGCAGGAGTTTCCGCAGTCCCTATGGCCGCCCGTGTGGTGAACCAAGTCGGACTTGAAGCCAACTCACAAAACCATTTGTTGATGCACGCCATGGGACCAAATGTTTCCGGAGTGATTGGCTCTGCGGTAGCGGCTGGAGTTTTGCTGGCAATGCTTTAAAACAGCAACCGAAGACCGAACTTAAACACTAAAAAAATTGCTAAATTCTGGGGAGTTTACGACTAGGAAAAGATGTATCTGGCCGTAGACTAAATTTATTTCGCTTGTCATCGAAGAGGTGTTTGAGGAGTTTCTCACCATCATGGCCTACGATCAGCTGGATTAATTATCTGGTCTACTGACTGAGGAGCAGCCTCGTTATGAGTCTGCAGCCACTTTT
>SCKS01000135.1 GCA_004124465.1 Fidelibacterota bacterium | reverse complement strand
AGATTTATTCGAATCTTAGAGATTCAATTGGGTCAAGATTAGCAGCTCGCCAAGCCGGATAAATTCCAAAGCCAATACCAATCAAAGAGCACACCGCCATACCGTAAAAGGCCCAGTCCATGGGCACCACCGCGGGTACATTAAGGACAATCGCCACTACATTGCCTCCAGCAATTCCTAAAATGACACCGACCACACCGCCAAATTGACTCAAGAAAATCGCTTCCATAAGAAACTGGGTTAATATATCTCTTCGAGTTGCACCTATGGCTTTTCGAATACCGATTTCTTTAATCCTTTCTGTCACCGAAACGAGCATGATATTCATAATACCAATCCCTGCCACAAGTAAAGCGATGACACTCACCGAACCAGCAAAGATTTTGATGCCGCCAGTGAAACCAGCAAAAGTTTCCATCAGCTCTTCATTAGAAATAATAGAAAAATCATTTTCTTCACCTACAGGTACTTTTCGAACCACTCGCATTAAACCAATAGCCTCATCCATCGTTTTTTCATACATGTCCGCGGATTCCGCTTCAAAAACAATTCCTAAAGATGTCCACTTATTGGAAAATCGCTGGATATATAAAGAGATTGGAATGAGAACAAAATAATCTTGGCTCTGGCCAAATGCTTGCCCTTTTCGTTCCGTTACACCGATTACGGTGTAGTCGATGCCCTTGATCTTGATGACTTTCCCAAGAGGATCTTCAAAAGGAAATAGGATATCCACAATGTCCGGCCCAAGGATGGTCACATTCCTTGAAAAACGGATATCATCAGGTGTAAAATTTCTCCCATCAGCCAAATAAGCATTAATTGAGCGGAGAGCCCACTCATCAGCACCGCGTAATTCTGCTGATTTTTTTAAAGATTTATCTTTGTATCTAATGTTACGCTCACTGGTCCCATCTAACACACTTACTCTCAAAGGTAATTTGGCTTTCCGTTTCATTTCTTCATAATGGGCGTAAGTAATATTCTTCCGTTGTCGGATCTTCCTATCCCCACCCGGACCATGGATCTGTATTGCCGGAGATTTATTAATGGTAAATGTATTTGTTCCAAGAATATCCAATTGAGAATTCACTGAGGATTCTAAAGTACGGATAGCCGTCATTACACCGATTACTGAAAAGACACCAATTGATATCCCCAGAAGGGTCAAAATGGAGCGAAGTTTGTTTTGGCGAATGGCCTCAATGGCCATGCGAAAGCCTTCCCGTATTGTACTTTTGACATGAGAGAATTTTGCCATTATTCGTACCTCAAGGCGTCAATAGGGTCCAGCCTTGCCGCTTTGTAGGATGGAATCAATCCGGAGACCACCCCAATGGTTACACTAAGCATAATTGATCCTATGGCAAGTCCAATGGGCATTGCTGATGGAAAAAATTTGTCGATAATGAAACTCAGCCCGTAAGCCAAACCCATACCCATAAGCCCTGCAATGAGGCAGATCATAACCGCCTCCATCAAAAATTGGCCCAGGATCATGGTCTGTGTGGCACCGAGGGCTTTTCGCACACCGATCTCCCTTGTGCGCTCTTTTACAGAAACAAACATGATATTCATGATACCGATACCGCCTACAATTAGTGAAAGTGCGGTGATAAATAGACCCGTCCCACCGATGGCCAGCTTAATGGCATTGTATTGAGCTTCTAATGTAGAGGACTGGTTAATGCCAAAATCGTCTTTTTCCGCTGGTTTCAAACGGCGCAATTGACGGAGAATACCTCGAACTTCTTCTTTTGCCAAATCCGGCTGATCCGTGTTTAATTTTACGCGCATCGTCATCCACCCCCGACGGGCATATAATCTTTTATAAGTACCCAGTGGCATGGTTGCTTGATTATCCATACTGAAAAGCCCCATGAATTTTCCCATTTTCTTTAGCACTCCGATCACACGGAATTTATAATTCCCAATTTTCACATATTTGTCCAATGGATCTTCATCAGGGAAAAGGCCGTCAGCCACATCACCACCAATCACGAGAACACGCGCACCGGAACGCTGTTCTCCATCGCTAAAAAAACGCCCTTTTTCAACCTCAACTGAGGTATTCGTGGCTAAATAATCTGTCGTTGTACCAAAAAATCGGGAATCGATCCGGCGATCCCCCCGAATAATACTGCCGCCCCTTTCAGATACAGGGGCTACCGCTTCTACAAATTGGGAACGCTCCAATAGTTTTTCACCATACTCTTCACGGATACGTGGACGGTTTCGCATTTCCCACCAATCTACGTCACCACTAAACCATTCCATACGACTGATCAGGAGGACATCACTACGAAAACCAGCCATACTTTTTTCAAAAGTCCGATCCAAACCAGAAATGAGGGTACCCATTAATGTCACGGAAAGAACACCAATGATAATCCCTAATGCGGTGAGGATCGATCGAGATTTATTAGAAAAAATAGAGCCGAGAGAGATTCGGAGATTTTCCCAGAAAAGTCCAATCATGGAGAAACACTTCT
>SCKS01000067.1 GCA_004124465.1 Fidelibacterota bacterium | reverse complement strand
ACAGAAATGAGGGTGATGGCACTTTTGCCGATGCATCTTATGCGGCCGGCATTTCTAACCCTCTCTGGTCCGCCAGCGCCGCCTTTTTCGACGCTGACAATGACGGCTGGCTTGACCTTTTTGTGAGCAACTATGTGGAATATTCTTTGGAGAAGAATCCGTGGTGCGGAGACCAGCGGAAAGACCAGCGGGCTTATTGTGACCCTGATGTCTTTATGGGAATATCAGATGTTTTTTACCATAATAATGGTGACGGCACATTTTCAGATATGTCTGAAAAGTCTAATATTATTAAAGGACAAGGTAAAGGCTTGGGTGTAATTCCTGCAGACTTTGATAATGATGGGGACATGGATGTTTATGTAGCCAATGATAAGGTAATGAATAATCTCTTTATTAATGATGGTACAGGGATTTTTAAGGAAGATGCACTTTTTGCCGGTGTAGGTTTTAATGAAAATGGGCAGGCTGAAGCTGGCATGGGAGTCGATTTTGCCGATTATAATCGGGACGGCTGGCTTGACCTTTTTGTCACCAATTTCAGTGGAGAGTCCAATACACTTTACAGGAATGACAAAAACGGATTTTTAACAGATGTGACGTTTGCTGCCGGCCTGGGGCAACCAAGCCTTGAGGTTCTTGGTTTTGGCACCAATTTTGTCGATTTGGATCTGGATGGTTGGGAGGATATTTTTGTGGCCAATGGCCATGTTATAGATAATATTGAGCTATTTAATCCTGATTATACCCATGCACAGCGTAAGCAGGTGTTTATGAACAGAGGTGATGGAACATTCATAGATAAGACCTCTGAAATAGGCGGTGCTTTGCAGGAACCGCAAGTGGGGCGTGGAGCAGCCTTTGGTGATATAGACAATGATGGAGATATTGATGTTGTCATTTCCAATAATAACGGCCAGGCGAGTTTGCTCATAAATGAAGGTCCGCCGAAAAATAACTGGATTGGTTTATTATTAGAAGGACGACTCTACAACCGGGATGCCATTGGCGCCCGTGTAACAGTTACAAGCGGTGGAGGAACCCAAATTGCTACTGTAAACCCTGCGGCTAGTTACCTTTCCTCCAATGATAAGCGTCTTCAGTTTGGATTGGGCTCCCAAACTGTTGTTAACGAAATTTCTATTCAATGGCCTGGTGGAGGGGTTGATCGTATTGAAAACATCGAGGGGAACCGTTATTATCTTATTCAGCCGGGAGGCAAAATATCCGCAATTCAACCGTAGTCTTAGCTATTCTGTGCATATTTCTAAAGGCACAGAATGAAAACCGAATTGATGAGGCATATCGACTTATGGATCAAGGTCTCAATGGCCGGGCGTCAGATTTGTTTAGTGAGCTCGTTACGGATGAGCCGGGAAATTTCGTCGCCTGGGCAGGCTTGGGAAAAGCGTACGACCGTTCTGGTAATATTATGGGTGCATCTGAAGCATATCGTAAAAGTCTTTCCTTAAAACCAAACCAACCGAATGTTTGGATCTCATTCGGTGATTTCTATTTCCGGGGAAAAAGCTATCTGCAATCCGTGAGTGCCTATCAATCTGCTCTTCAGCATGACCCTGATAATGCAAAAGCTCACAACAATCTTGGGTCCGCTTATAAAGAGATGGGTAAACTGGAAAGAGCGATATCTCACTTTGTAGCCGCAACAAAGATTGATGTTGGATATGCTCTGGCCTATAGGAATGCTGGAGATGTTAATATACGGCTAGGCAACTTCAGTGAAGCTATTGAATGGTTAAGGAAAGCGACAGAAGTTGCTCCTGAAAATCTTTTTGGGCGGTATTGGTTGGGGAGAGCCTATGTGGGAGCAGGCCAGCCCAAGACGGCCATTCCCCATTTTCTCAATGTTCTCACCCGTCGCCCTGAACTTCCTCAAGTTCATCACGATCTGGGAGAAGCCTATTTTCTTACCCAAGATTATGAAAAGGCCATAGAACATGTACAAACAGGCATGCGTATCAATCCCACAGGCGCTAAATCATACGTCACGTTAAGTAGGATTTACATTAACCTTGGCCGGCAAAGAGATGCGCTTGCTATTCTTGAAAAAGGGACAGAGGCTAACCCGTCAGCCGCTGCCATTTATATTGAGATGGGCGATATTCACAAATCAGGTTCGCGACACAACGATGCTTTACGAGCCTATACTCGTGCTGTAGCTCTGGAGCCGGACCTGTGGACCGGAAACTATAAACGAGGAGTCGCCCTTTATTATCTGTCACAGCTTACACAGGCGGAAACTGCTCTGAATGAGGCTTCAAAACTCAATCCATCAGCAGCTCCGTTGAAGCTTTTTAAGGGTCTCGTGGCATTGGCACAGAACCGGCCGGAAGAAGCGAGAATTTTTCTTAAAGAAGCTTCAGAATTGGAAATGAAAAACCCTGATATCTGGTTTCACTTGGGTCAAGCCTCCCAACGTCTTGGAGATTGGGGCGAAGCAAAAGATAGTTTTGAAAAAGCTTATGATTTAAACCCTAGGAAGTCAGAAGTGCTTTACGGACTGTCTGAGGTGAATAAGAAATTGGGAGATCGGGAAAAAGCGCGCCATTATAACCGACTGTTTAAGGATGTATCGCAGTTTGAAGAGGAGCGGACCGTTCTAGAGAAAAAACTTTCAGGCAAGCCAAGCAGTACCGAACTGAGACGTGATCTGGCAATACTCCTTGAGAAAAACGGCGCAATGGAGAAAGCGATGGAATATCTACGTCAGGCTGCCTACCTAGGCGATGAAGAAGCGTCGGCTGAGATAGACCGCCTGGAGAAACTTATCGCCCGTCGCTGAACCGTTACGCCAAATAGGCTCGATTGTTCGATCAGAAAACATTAACTTAACATCTCTCGTCTACAAATAGGCCACTTTTAGGCTAAATACTGGGTAAACGTATAGTGACAAAAAGATCATTGCCAATTATTGGCATAATATGGGTGATATTTACAGTAGGCTGCCTCACAGACAATCAGAATGTGGTGCTCCAGGACATTTTTGATGAGGCATGGTTTTTCAGGCTTAATGAGAACCCTCTATTTGCTACAGGCGTTGGCATTTACGACAAAAATGACAGGCTACCACTGGTTACTGAAAAAAATATCCAGAGGCGTGGAGAATACTGGAGGGATGTACTAAAGCGGCTTGATGGCATAGATCTTGATAGACTTAATGCCAAGAATCGTATTAATTACAAGATTTTTCATCGAATTGTTGAGGATCGTCTTGCTGACATCAAGTTCAAATCCTATCTCATACCTCTTAATGCTGATTCAGGTTTTCATATTGCACTTGCGAGGCTTCCCAAAAATGTCCCCTTGAAAAGTATCACAGACTATGAGAATTACATTTCCCGACTGAACGCTATTCCTGACTACATAGCGCAGCACATCGCACTGATGCGAGAAGGTATCCGAATAGGGATGACAATACCTAAAATTGTGCTGCATGGATATGATATAACCATTTCCACTCATGTGGTAAACAGTCCTGAGGAAAGTGTTTTTTATGAGCCATTTATTTCTTTTCCTATCTCAGTTCCATCTCATGAACACAACAGATTGAGACAGGTGGGACGTAAAGCTGTTATGACAGGTGCAATTGAAGGATACAGAAAATTCCTCACATTTTTTAATGATGAGTATTATCCAAATGCCAGGGAAACCATTGGTGCCTCAGATTTACCGGACGGACAAGCCTATTATGAACAACGAACACGTCACTTCACCACACTTGATCTTTCTCCAGAAGAGATTCATAACATAGGTCTCCAAGAAGTGGAAAGGATCAAAAGAGAAATGACAAATATTATCAAGGAAGTGGAATTTGATGGAAGTTTCCAGGATTTTTTGAATTTTCTTAGGACTGATCGTCAATTTTATGCCAAAACCCCTGAAGATCTTTTGAAAGAGGCATCTTTTATTGCTAAAAAAATGGATGCTAAACTTCCGTCACTTTTCAAAAATTTGCCTCGATTGCCTTATGGTGTGCAAGCTGTACCAGATCATATTGCACCTAAATATACCGGAGGGCGGTATGTTGGACCAGCCGAGGGGTCTACAGAGCCAGGTTATTACTGGGTCAACACCTATGCATTGGGAATTCGCCCTCTTTATAATCTTGAAGCTCTGACACTGCACGAAGCTGTACCGGGGCACCATCTTCAGAATGCCATTACCCGTGAGTTAGATGATGTTCCCATGTTTAGACGACATCTTTATCTCTCGGCCTTTGGTGAAGGATGGGGCCTTTACTCAGAATGGCTCGGTCTCGAGGCCGGATTTTATAGCGATCCTTATAACAATTTTGGAAGACTCACTTACGAAATGTGGCGAGCCTGCAGACTTGTAGTGGATACAGGTATTCATGCATTTGGATGGACACGAGATGAAGTCATTGAATATATGGTTGAACGGACAGCCCTTCCCATCCATGAAGTAACTACTGAGACGGACAGATATATTGCATGGCCTGGGCAGGCACTAGCATACAAGATTGGGGAGCTAAAAATCAAAGAACTACGTCTTTATAGCGAAAATGTTCTCAAAGAAGATTTTGATGTAAGAGAATTTCATGATGTGGTTTTAGGAAATGGCTCAGTTCCTCTGGATGTGCTTGAAGAGCAGGTAAAAATTTGGGTGGAGACAGAACGATCGCGATAACACCTTCATTTATCAATGAATTAGGATTACATCTCTCGAACACACTTCCGGGAGTGATGGCGCAAATCAAAATGACACCTCGTCCGCCCTATATTCCACCTTTAGCACGAAATGAGGGTGATGCAATGCCGTCAGCAGTGCTTATGCTTCTTTTTGAAGAAGAGAAAAAATGGTTATTCTTTCTCATGGAACGTTCCAATGACGTTGAGTATCATCGTGGCCAGATTTCTTTACCTGGTGGTGCGCAAGAAAAGGGAGAAGGCTTAGAAGGAACAGCTCTTAGGGAAGCCAATGAAGAAATCGGCATTGTACCGGCATCAGTGAATATGCTTGGTGAAATAACACCACTATTCATACCAGCCAGTGGTTTCCGGGTACACCCTTTTGTGGGGTGGAGTGAGACGGTACCTAAGGTGACCATTGATAGCAATGAAGTTGCGGCGCTCCATAAAGTGAAGGTAGAAAATTTGCTTGATGATTCAAGGATGAAACAGGAACAGAGGGAAATAAGAGGGTTCAATGTGAATGTTCCCTATTTTCATTTAAACCAGTTAAAAGTTTGGGGCGCTACCGCTGCAATATTAAGTGAATGCAAAGATATATTTTCAAAATGTTACTCAATGGAGAACACACTATGAAAAAGATGGTTTTTTCGTTATTGATAACAACCTTGGTAGGCCAGAGCACACGGACTCATCCGTCACCCGGTCTAGGGGATTACAATGTACCCTTCTTCAAAGGAGGGTCATACCGGGCTGACATCCAGTCGCCCACTGAATTTCTCGGTTTTGAACTGGGAGGCCGATCTATTACTCATTCGGAAGTGATGTCCTATTTCACCTATTTGTCAGAGACCGCTCCAAACGCTCAACTGAATGTTTATGCCCATTCATTTGAAGGCAGAGAATTGGTCTATCTGACGGTGACATCTGAGAAGAATTTTGACCGGTTGGAAGAGATTCAGTCGCAAATGGCGGATTTGGCTCATCTCAAGGTGAACGCAACTCAAGCGGAAAAACTGATTAAAGCTCTACCAACTATTGCATGGTTGGGCTACGGTATACACGGGGATGAAGTTTCCAGCGTGGATGCTTCGGTTTATCTTGCTTACCAGCTGTTGGCTGGGCGAGACAGAACAACACGAAACATTTTGGACAATATGGTTGTCTGTATTGACCCTATGCAAAACCCTGACGGGCGTATGCGCTTTGTGAAACAGATGGAGCAGTACAACAGCGTTGTTCCTAGCGGCGATATCCAGAGCCTCCACCACAGAGGCGTCTGGCCCTATGGCAGAGGTAATCACTATCTGTTTGACCTCAACAGGGACTGGTTTCTCCTGGTGCACCCCGAGACGCGAGGGCGGGTGGAAGGTATCCTGAAGTGGAATCCACAGTTTGTTCTTGATTGTCACGAGATGGGACCCTATGACACATATCTCTTTTCACCGCCAAGGGAGCCCTTTAATCCATTCCTTCCCAAGGAGACTTTCAAATGGTGGGATCAGTTTGCCAAGGATCAGGCAAAGGCGTTCGATGAGCAAGGGTGGAGTTACTACACTCGAGAGTGGAACGAAGAAATGTATCCTGGTTACGGAAGTTCCTGGCCAATGTATCTGGGCGCAATCGGAGTCCTTTATGAACAGGCCGGTGTGGACGGTTCCCGCGTGAAACGGCCCGATGGAACGGTGATGACTTATCGTGAAACAGTGCATCACCATTTCACCAGCTCCATGGCAAATCTCTTGACAGCAGCCTCGAACCGTGAGACCCTTCTCCGGGATTACTATCAACACAGGAAGGCCGCTGCCGGGAACGATAAAAAAGCGCGACGTGAGGCGTTTTTGTTTGTACCTAGTGATAATGTCAGCAGATTCGAGAAATTTGCTTCTGTGCTCACTTTTCAGGGTATTGAAGTTGATGTTGCTAAAGAAAGTTTTGAGCTTCGTAATACCACAGGAAGAAATGGTGAAAAGATAAAACAGAAATTTTTTCCTGAAGGAACCCTCATGGTACCTCTTGATCAACCGAACCGAAATCTTGTTGAGGCTATTCTCTCCTTTGAGATCAGACATAATAATGAATTCTTGAAAAGTCAACGGAAAGAGAGGCTGAAGTATGACGACTCCCGGCTTTATGATGCTACCGGGTGGTCTCTTGCCTTGGGCTATGACATGGACGCATATTTTTCTGAGAGCGTACCGACTGTCAAGTCCACGGCCCATGAGTCAAGCTCCATAAAGGGGCGACTCACCGGTAGAGATCCTAAAGTCGGTTACGTTTTTTCGGGGGCTGATGACAGGGCCTTGTTAGCTTTGGCGAAGTTGCTGGATGCCGGTGCTAAAGTATGGTCTGCCACAGAACCGTTCTCTGTGGAGGGGGAAAGCTATCCACGGGGAAGTTTTCTTATCCGGAGTAACGCCAACAGCCACATTGAGGAGCGGACACTTCAGGAAATTGCTGAAGAGACAGGAGTTACTTTGACAGCGATCAATTTTGGTCTGGCTTCAGTGGGATCAGACCTCGGCGGTGGTGAGTTTGAATTACTTACCCGTCCCAAGATCGCCCTGGTGGGTGGAGAGACCACATCACCATACAGTTTTGGCAACATCTGGCACACGCTGGACGCTAGAATGAATATGAAAACATCGACACTAAGTTCTACATCATTAGCGGGAACTGATCTAGATAAATATAATGTGCTGATCCTTCCATCTACCTACGGTGGACCGCGAACCTACAAAAGGCTTCTTTCTGAAGGTGGGGTGAAACATCTCCGGGAATGGGTTGAAGACGGTGGTACCCTCATCGCCATCGGCGCAGCGGCTGCTTTTGTGGCCGACAGCTCTGTTTCACTAGTCTCGGTCCGGCAGAAACGGCAGGTTCTAAACAAACTGGATGAATATACCAGCGCCCTTTCAAGGTACCGACAGGCCGCATCCCCTACTGTGGATAGCTTAGCCGTTTGGGAAGGGAAACGGCTAGAAAAAAGCAAAGAAGAATCTGCAGAAAAGTTTGATTCAAAGACTGCCAAGCAGGTGGATAAACTGGCCAGAGATCTGTCACCGCAAGGGGTCATTATGCGTATTGATCTGGATGAAGAACACTGGCTTTCGTTCGGTTTGGGGTCCGATGTTCCAATTATGGTGGACAACTCATACAGTTATGTTTCGAAAGAGAATAGTGATGTGGCCGGGCGATTCGCTAATTATGATAATGTTAAAATCTCCGGAATTCTCTGGCCAGAAGCGCGAGAACGGTGGGCAAATTCTGTTTATTGTGCACGTGAATCCGTGGGCAAGGGGCAGGTAATCCTGTTTGCCACCGATCCCAACTTCAGGGCATATTTCTACGGTGGGGAGCGAATGCTGCTTAATGCTATTCTCCTGGGGCCGGGATTCGGTACACGTCAAACAGTTGAATTCTAACTAAATAGAGAGGGGACAGTTTGGAACATCGAGAATCTGAACAACGTTTTTCATCAAGATCAGCATTTCTTATAAGTGCACTGGGGATCGCCGTGGGGACAGGCAATATCTGGCGGTTCCCCCGGATTGCCGCCACAAACGGCGGTGATGAAGGAGCTGGTGCATTTCTTGTGGCGTGGGTTATCTTCCTCTTCCTTTGGAGTATTCCACTCATCATAGCTGAGTATATCATGGGGAGAAAATCCCGAAAAGGGACAGTGGGTGCTTTTGTTTCCCTTGTGGGAGGGAAGTTTGCCTGGATGGGCGGATTTGTTGGTTTGGTAACCACTGCCATCACATTCTACTATTCTGTAGTGGTGGGATGGTGTATCTACTACTTCATTCAAATGTTGTCCAAGCCTCTTCCTGCAACGACTGAAGCCTCCTGGTCATTGTGGAACAATTACCAAGCAAGCGCTTTACCCTTGTTTTTTCATGGTATAGCTATGGCAGTAGGGGCGGTGGCCATCTGGCCAGGGGTTTCATCTATTGAAAAAGTCAACAAG
>SCKS01000066.1 GCA_004124465.1 Fidelibacterota bacterium | reverse complement strand
AGGATATTTCCAACTTCACCTCGGACATAAGATCCCTGGCTGAACCTGAAGGTGTCTGGGATGTGGAACTGAGAGTTAAAGAAGAAACAAGCCCCATTACTCTGTCAATGGATATGGAAGGTGACTTCCCTGTAGAACATGACATTGTACTCCTTGACCTTATTAATAGAGAGACACATCATATTAAAGAGACCTCTTCAGTCACCTTGAACCAGAACTGGGATAAACTCCCTGTCTATCCCTTCAAGGTCATTGCCGGTTCACCGGAATATGTCAGTTCCATGACCCAGGAGATACTCTCTCAGCTTCCTGAGACGTTTACCCTTCACCAGAACTATCCCAACCCTTTTAATCCTACCACCACCATACGTTTTGAGGTACCGATCCCATCACGAGTGAATTTGAGGATATATAACCTCATGGGTCAGGAAGTGACTGCTCTCACAGAAAGCTGGTTCCCCATTGGAAGCCACAGTCTGGTGTGGAACGGGAAGGACCACCTGGGTGCACCGGTCAGTGCCGGGGTCTATATATACCGTCTAAATGCCCAAGGCTTTCAGAAGACCCGGAAAATGGTGCTTTTAAAATAGAATTACACTATTGCCTGACGGCTGAGGATCTTGATATTGCCTGATATAGGTTTTTTATCTTTTCATCATGAACGGTTGCTGACGGGTCCCAGCGTCCTTCTTCAATAAGAGTCACCAGCAGATCTAGGTCATCTTTAGCTGAAAATTGCATCTTTTCGCCTTGTTTTGATAGGCCAGGTAACGTTAATCCTGGTGTTACGGTAAACCCCTTTCGAATAAGCAACTCTTTCAATTTCAACGCCAAGCGGGCCAGGGGTGACCTTCCAGGTATTTTTCTCTTTCTGTAGTAACGATATAGAAGCTGAACGCCAGGGATGAACCCTATGGTGGCAATCATAACAGTGGCAGTCTTCCAGTTTGTCATACTTCGAACAGTTGATCTCATTTTAATTCTGAACTCTCTCGCTGACACACGTGTGCCAAGATCAATATTTTTCGAGTCGGGTAAGATGGAATTCCACAACCCGGTATATAACAGTATTTGCCGGTCCAGATTGTAAAAGACCACCCACTTATACCATTGAAGTTTCATGGAATCAAGCCAGAGCCTCAGGTTGGTGAAAGCAGCTGCAAAATAAAACTCTGAAAGTGAGGGTGGCGTAGGATCAAAGGTTGTCCAGCCGTACTCAGGAAAGAAAACCTCAACCCAGGTGTGTGCATTGGCCTCTGTAACAATATAATAGTCTCCATAACTGTTATATTGAGAACCGAGAAACCCATTAACCGGTCTTGCGGGAATTCCCTGTGTACGCATCATAAGCACCATAGCTGTGGCAAAATATTCACAATGTCCTTGTTTTCGCTCAAAAAGGAAGTTGGAAATAGGATCTGTAGATCGTCCTACTCCCTCCGTAGTGTAGCTGTATTCTTTTTTAAGGGCATTCTCTATGGAAAGAGCCAAGGCATAAGAGTTTTGAGCTCCGTCAGAATATTCTTTTGCCAGATCACTGATTCTTTCATCCAATTCAAGGGGCAGTTGAGTGTAACGCTCCTTCAAATATGGCGGATATTCCTTCCTTACTGGATCAAGATTAAACGTTGTATGGTTGATCAGTGCCGAACGAACCGTATAGTCCAAAGGTTTGTTCTCTTTTTGATCATGAGTAAGGTCCTTCACGTCATCAATAAAAAAATTTGTACGTTTATGTTTTCTTTGAGAAGAACCTCGGTTGTGAGACTTTATTCCCAAAGGGTTTGCAGCAGCAAAGACAACAGGGGTGTCATTATGTAATGGCTCCTGATAAATATTGTATTCAAACTCACTATCATTCATTATTTCAAGGTTAAGTTTATCAGGAATAGTTAAGTATCCATCTCTACTGTATTCCAACAAGGGGTAACTTTTTGATTCACTTTTTGACCATCCATTACCATTATAATGATCAAAGGATACTCCCCTCAAAAAGATAGATTTCAAGACATTAAAATTTTCTTCACCGGAAAGAAATTCAAGTCGCAAGACAATCTTTGATGAGGTTTTTAGGGTACCGAAATGTCCCAGATCAATTGTATCAGAAAAGCCCTGGACTGTCTCACCCTCCTTGCCCAGGGCAAAAAAGCCAAGGGTGAATCGGGGGAATAGAAAAAATACAGTTAAAGAAGAAACAAGAAGAACAAGTCCCAAAAACGAAGAGCCCAAGAGAAACTTCCCTGATATGAATTTGGACGCTTTTTGAGCAACAATGTCGTGGTGTGTGGAAGATTCAACTTGTTGAGAAACATGAGTATAGATCAGAGTCCAGGTAAGAAACATGGCGTAAAGCAAGAAAGCAACAGCAAAGGATATATCAAGGTTTACGATAGCAGAAGCAGCCAGAATAAGAAAACTCAGTCCGATCATCTGAAAGTAGTGTCTGCTAGTTTTCAACCGCATCCCCCTGATCATGGTGGCAAGGAAAACAAGATTTATGCTGTTCAACAGGTGATCACCTTTTTGAAAACCGGTAATAACAATGACCAACAGAGTTACCATAACTAGAATTCGAAAGATTGATTCAATCTCTTGTGATAACGTTTTTGATCCGATCGTCATCCCCATTAATAAACCAGCAGTTGCCATCATCCAAAAAATTGCCGGCATTGCTTCAGACAGATAAAGCGGAAAAGCAGCAACAGCAATAAGGGCAACACCCATGAACCTTATCATGCGGGATAGCGTCATGATACTCCCTCTCTCCCGACTGGCATCTGGTAACGCATCCTTGAGCGTCCATTCATCTGTGAAACTTCCAGTGTATCCAGGTTTACTGATATTAACGTGTCAGAAAATCTTTTTTTCTGCTGAGATCCACTTATCTTAAAATCCTGATCAGCATCCAGAAGCGCCAATGCGGAAAAAATTCGCTTTAATGAGGAAGTTCCCGCCCCCTCATTAATATGTAAGTTGGGAGCCACCAGGCCCACATGAAAATTTCTGTGAACTAAAAATCTGACAATGGACGCGGCAATCTCTATTCCTTGCTCCCGCTGTTCTTGAACTATATGATCCCTGTGGCTGCCTGTAAGGTAGATTGTGGCCTTCCTTCCTGCCTGTTCCTCAAACTCCTTAATGGCAAACTGTTGTCGTGAAGCTGTTTTCTTCCAGTGAACATTCCTCCAATCATCACCTGGATGCATCTGTCGGATAGAATAAAACTCTAACCCCTGCCCTTTATTGTTGTGGGTGTCAAAATCATCATCCTGTTTAATGGATAATTGGCTTAAGATTGTTTCAACCGACTCTTCACCCTTGGGCATCACCAAAACAGAGCGGCTGAATTCATAATGTCTGCTTTTAGAAAAAAAAGAGAACGGGAAACGGGTACCTATTGATATTCCTCTTATTTCCTGTTTGCCTCTTTTTGGGAAAACCAATCGTACCATCATATGCCCTTCTTCTCCGGCTTTTAGCTTCAGCAGTATTCCTTTCTTCTGAATGATACCACTATCATCCGCGACTAACAGGTCTCCTTCCAATGAGAAAGAGCTCAGGTACCGTTTTTTGTTCTGGATCTTTATAGATCCAAATGTCTCAGATGCAACAATTGTTTCTGACGGAATGTCAACTTCCCAGCGCAGTTTTTTCAGCGTCAATTCTGACAGGATTCCGCTTGCAACAATGATCGATAGGAGCATAGCCATCAGGAGATAAAGAAGGTTTACACCGGAGTTCACAGCGGCAAAGCCTATCCCCAGTGTAATGAACACTAGAAACTTTCCTTCCATGGTAAAGGTGAGCTTCCTTGGAAAAAAGCTACTCTGCATCATCCTGTTAATTAAACTTTTCCTCCGGTCCCGAAACCGTACAAACAGCAATGTGTTTACCACGAACAGAAAGACAAATATCACCTTCAAACGCATATAATACGGGAACTTGAAAATCATGTAAAAGGAAGACCCCGTAATAAACAGCATGATAAGCCCCACTAAGGAGACCTTCATTCCTTTGGGTCTAATATGAAGAACTTCTAGTATGCGGTCTCTCAAGGGGCCGGAATGGAACTCAGTATATCTTCTATTTTTGATAAGACCTGGCTCCTTTCACCCAATATATTTGAAGATCCTCTCAAGGTGAGCCTGTGTGCCAGAACGTGTGGAGCTATGGTTTGAATATCATCAGGTGTAACATAATCCCTCCCTTTAACAAGTGCGTAACCCCGAGCCGCCCGCATCATTTGGATGCCCGCTCTTGGGCTGGCACCAAGCTCAAAATAATCTGCCTCCCGAGTAGCTAATACAATGGAATGCACATAATCGATCAGCTCATCCTGTGCCGACACAGAATCAACACTCTTTTGAAGATCTTGTACCTGTTGGCTATCCAAAACCTTGTTAATCTGATCAAATGATTCGTTTTCATTCTGACCCCCGATAATCTCTTTCTCTATAGAAGTCTCAGGGTAGCCTATGGTTACAGAAAGAATAAATCTGTCAATTTGTGATTCGGGAAGAAAATACGTCCCTTGGATCTCCTTAGGGTTTTGAGTTGCCATAATAAAAAATGGGGCGGGCAGTTGGAATGTTTCCGTATCGATGGTTACCTGGTTCTCATTCATTGCTTCCAAAAGTGCACTTTGCGTCCTGGGTGATGTACGGTTTATCTCATCGGCCAAAATTATATTGCTGAAAACGGGACCTGAACGAAAAGAAAATTCGGCTGTGGATGGGTTGAAAACAAAAGTGCCAAGAATATCTGAAGGCAACATATCTGAAGTAAATTGTATCCTGGAAAAATCCAGATCCAGTGCTTTGGACAGTCCTTTAGCCAAAGTTGTTTTGCCAACCCCTGGTACATCCTCAATGAGAATATGTCCTCTAGCAATAAGAGAAGTGATTGTCAACTCCACTACAAATCGCTTCCCAACAAAAACTTTTTCTACTTCAACCATAAGATTTTCCAAGAGGTCGGCCCGAGCTTGTTTGGTGTTGTTGGTTGAAATATGGTTCACCTTATACCTTTCCTCCTTTCTTGGAAAAATCAATTGTATTCATTAGATAAAACAAGACTATCGCTTCACGCCTTCAAATGTAATGTTATTAAAACAAAAAAGCCTCCCTGACAATAAGACAGGAAGGCTTTAATCCATAACCAGAGTCCGTGCTACTCCACCATTTCTGCGGAACCGAGAAGGTCTTCCAGATTGAATTTCCCATCCTTTTCCATCTGGCGGGCAGCATCAACAATAGTCTTCTGAGCATTGTCCACATCACGCTTTGCCGTCGCTCCTTCTACAGGTTCATACATAGCCTGCTTCTTTTGAGGAAGGTTGTTTATTACTTTATCAACATCCTCCTGATTTTTCCCTTTCAGGGCAAGAGCGATGGCATCCAGCTCTACGGAATTCATAAGATCGCGAAGCAAATTTTCAGGGAAATAAGCCAAAACATTATCAAATGTAAGGTGATATTTTTTTATTTCGTCTGCCAGTTCTGGATTCTCTCTGGCGATAGATTCCATGAACTGCTCTTCTTCAAAGGGAGACATCTGTCCAAGAATGTCCGCCACATTCTTACCGCCACCCCGGGCAAATTCCACGCCCTTCGGGAGATAGAGTGACTTTGTCCTGAGCTGAGATGCCACATTTACAATACCCTCAAGAGGCACGTTCTGAAGTGAACCAATCTGCATAAGAACCTGTCCCTTAGTTTCAGGGTTTAAGCGTTCCAGCACTTTCATCTGGCGTTCGGGAGCAACTTGGGCAAGAGCAATGGCGATGATACGCGGCTCTTCAACTTCCAGCAGTGCAATAAGTTGTTCATCAGCAAGCTCTTCAAGGAAGTCAAAGGGCTTCTTTGATTCGGGTTCTCCCTCACTTTTCAGCTTCTGGGAAATAACAGCCAGATAAAATTCGTCCAGTATCTGCTTTTTCAGAGCAGTGGAGACAGCTTCCATCTCTCTGGCCCTGGCACGGATCCGGCGAACATCTGATTCGCTGAGTGTTTTTAACAGTTTAACGGCCACACCTTCCCCAATCACCGAAAAGAGGACAGCTACTTTGTCAATTCCAGCTAGTTTGTAGTATTCAGTAATCATGGTATCAGCCTACTTCTTTTTCTTTTTCTTCTTTTTACCATCATCCTCTTCAGCTTCAGGTGCCGGTGCAGGAGCTGCCGGCTCTTCCGGCGGAGGTGGTGCTTCTTGTTCCAACCAATCCTGTACTACGGAAGTTGCCACGTCTGGATCACCAACACTCATGCTAACAACTGACTCGCGAGTTTTACTCACTTCTGACTGTAAAACGCCGGGATCCTCTTGAAATGCCGGGGCTGGAGCGGGTGGTGCTGGTACTGCAACAGGTGCTGCAGCTGCAGCTGCAGCTTTCGACTCACCGTTACTATTATTCATTTTTTTTTTCGGTGGCGGCTGCATCATCCAAGGCGGAGGCATAACATATTTAGGTTTGGAACGGCCGTTAAATAAAATCACTGCTGCCAGGGCTAAAACAGCCAACAAGGAAATAGCACTCATAAGATAAATAGGCAGATTACTCATCCCACCTCCCATGCTATCCATCTCTCTTTGTGCTAGCTCTAGCATGGCCAGTTTTTCTTCAATGAGAGAATCTAGTGCCGCTTTCTCCTCTTCTTTACTCATTACAGCCTGCTCGGTTTCCACTTGTTCTTCTTCAGAAAGTTGGGTACCAGCAAGAACATCTTTAAGCTGGGAAATTTCTTGGGTGAGTTGATTCATTCGGAGTGAGTCTCTCTCTAATAGCGACTGCTTTTCGTTCTCAAATTCTCGGGTCATCCTGTCATTTTCAAGACGATCAAGTTCAGCCCGCCACACTGCACGTTCTTCTTCCCGGCGCCGTGCTTCTTCACTCTTCCAACTGTCAAGTTCCGTACGCCAGTCTTCTGCTACCTGTGCTTCAGCATCGGCCTGTTGCTCTTCCAAATTATCGATCTTTTCAGCAATAGAACGGAGTATGATTGACTCAGCTGTCCTTTCATCTTTCCTTTGCCGAAAAGAAGCTGTCATTACAGAAAGTACATCCCCACGACTTCTGTCAAAATGTGATGCTACCATGATGATCTGTCTTACGTTTTCGATCAGTTCAGGCGCTGAACCCTCAGGGAGAATACAACTCACCTCAAGCCGTTCAATAACTGGGACTGACGCTTTGGTGTCTTTATAGGACTGACTTAATATCTCCGAACCTTTACTTGGACCTTCCCTGACCTCAACTTCTTCTTCAACATTTTCATCCACCACAGATTCCACAACAGGCTCATCCTCTTCCATCCTCTGGAAATCAAAACCCGGGATGGGGATCCCTGTCATTCGTGAGCGAGGTTCTGATGATTCAGATGTGACAGGGACAGATCTTGCAGATTTCTCCCTGCCTGACCTAACTGCAGATTTGGCATCATCAGCTCCTGCGGGACGGAACGTTACTTCCTCAGTAACGGTGGGTGTGAACTTCAGGCCCACTGTTACATCAAGGACATATCTATGATCGTCCATGATTTTCTGCAGGGCCGATTCTATTCGGCTGCGCAGGTCGTTCTCAAGCATCAGCTTTTGCGCCAGGTACGTCGATTCCTGGGCCGTCATGCTCGTTATGAGTGTAAGCCCTATAAAGGCTGTTTTGATAATCCGCATCATTTTCATTTTACCGCTCTCCCTTTACCTCGGAATATTACAGTTTGGAGGGAGTTTCCTCCTCCAGTTTAGATATTTTTGACACCGAACCCGATGCAAGGAAAGTAATTTCCACACGGCGATTTCGGGCTTTCATTTCTCTTGTAGCATTAAATTCTGCGATGAGTTCATCATCTATTATTCTGTCAGTTGGTCGATCTCTCGGCACATATTGAGCAAACCCGACGGCTTGAAGCCTCGTTGGATCCACCTCCATATTTATCAGCTGTCTTACCACAGAAGCCGCCCTAGCACCAGAAAGCTCCCAGTTTGAAGGATATTTTGACTGAATGGATTGAGGAAGTACATCTGTATCCGTATGTCCTTCCACAGCCACCATAAAATAAGAGCGTTCTATGGTGGGTACAATTTTATCTAGAACGTCAACAATTTCTGACTTCAGATTAGCTGATCCAGAAGAAAAACTGATGTCAGAAGATATACCGATTGTAACACCTTTAGGGCCAGTTGTTACTTCTACAGGTTTTTCTCCCGTCTCTGGATCGGCTTCCATCTCTTCTACCATTTTCTCTGCCGCTTCTTTTACATCAGCCAGTGACATAGACTGATTCTCCAATTTTTCCTTTTTGCCTACCGATTTACCCATGCCATCAGCCATTTCCTGAAGCTTTACCGGATCAATAGTCGATATGGCCGCAAGCAATACAAAAAACGCAAAAAGCAAAGTCATCATGTCAGCAAACGTGCCGAACCAGCCCGGCAGACCTTCTTCTACCTGGTCACGGCCTTTAGCTATGTACTTTTTTCTCTCTTGAGGGGTGGCTGCCATTACAACTATTCTTCTCTCTTCCACTCCTTTGGAGGAATGAACGAATTTAGTTTTTCTCTTACTATGAGAGGGTGTTTCCGCTGGTGTATTAATCGAGCTGCTTCCACCAGCATGGCCTGTGACGTACTTGTCTGACTAATA
>SCKS01000065.1 GCA_004124465.1 Fidelibacterota bacterium | reverse complement strand
ATCATACCGCCCTACCTTTGCATACGATTTCATACACATGAGTGTACTGGCTGTAAGCTGCGGTGATTGTCCCGGTGGATGATTTTTCAGCCTTCTAAAAATGTCTAATGCGCTGTAATAGCGGCCTGCGTTGTAATGTTTAACCCCTTGTTCAAAAAGCTTCCTCGATTGCGATGCATTGAGCCGTTGATTGGCCGGACCAGCCATCAATTGTCCGCTCAGAAACAGGCCAAGCGCCATCAGTAGTACAAGTCTGAATCGCATCAAAGGAGTCGGTTATTTAATCGCACGGATCAGTTATTCCCATTCAATGGTGCTGGGTGGCTTGGAACTCACATCATACACCACACGATTCACCCCCGCTACCGAATTGACAATCTTATTTGATACCTCCGCAAGGACATTCTCCGGCATTCGGTACCAGTCGGCAGTCATCCCGTCCACACTGGTCACCGCCCTGAGAGCGATTAGATTGGCATAAGTTCTTTCGTCACCCATGACACCCACCGTTTTCACTGGAACCAGCACTGCAAAAGCCTGCCAGATTTCATCATAAATTCCGTGCACCTTCAACGCCTCGATGAAGATGTGATCAGCCTCTTGCAGTATTTCCACTCTTTCCTCTGTGATTTCACCTATGATTCTAACACCCAATCCGGGGCCGGGAAACGGATGTCTCCCTAATACGTCTGGAGGAAGTCCAAGTTCCTTCCCTACTTCCCGTACTTCATCTTTAAAAAGTTCCCGAAGCGGCTCAATAAGCTCAAATCCCATATCTTCCGGCAAGCCACCCACATTGTGGTGAGATTTGATTACATCGGCTGTCCCCCGGACTCCACCGCTCTCGATCACATCTGGATAGAGGGTTCCCTGAGCCAGAAATTTGAAGTCACCGCCGGCCAGCACCGCAGACTCAAAGGAGCGGATAAACTGCTCACCAATAATACTTCGCTTCTCCTCGGGATCGGTGACGCCATTGAGTCTAGAAAGAAAATCATCTGAAAAATTGTGATACTCAATGGGGAAGCCGAGGCTCTCCTTCAGTCGTCCCTGGATGTAATCCGGTTCATTCTTCCGAAGCAGACCGTGATCCACAAAAATACACCTAAGCTGGTCTCCAATCGCCTCGTAGATCAGTTTCGCCATCACCGCAGAATCCACACCACCGCTAACGGCACAGAGAACTCTTTTATCACCTAAAGTGTCACGAAGTTCTTCAACAGTAGACGTCACAAAAGATGCCGGCGTCCAGTCCTTCTTACACCCGGCCACACTGAATAGGAAGTTGGAGAGAATCTGCTTCCCTTCAGTAGTGTGAATCACTTCAGGGTGGAATTGAGTTCCCAGCACCAGTCCGCCATCCCTTTCAGCAGCTGCCAAAACTCCGTTGCCAGAGCGGGCCAGGACTGACCAATTTCCCGGTAGTTCATCCACAGCATCACCGTGACTCATCCACACTTGCGTTTTATCTGTAACTCCGCTGAACAGCTTGCTACCGTTCTCTACGGACAGTTCAGCAAATCCGTACTCACGCTGGCCGTTTGCTTTCACCACACCGCCATCGTAGGTCATGAGGAGTCCAAATCCGTAGCAGATACCGAGGACAGGGATACCCATCTCCATAATGGCAGAATCGAGGACAGGTGCGCCCTCGGCATAGACACTATCCGGTCCGCCGGATAGTACAACTGCTGTAGGAGAGCGTTGAATGATTTCATCCGTTTTGACAGAATGCGGAAGTATCTCTGAGTAAACAGACTGCTCCCTGATACGCCTCGCAATAAGCTGGGTGTACTGGGAGCCATAATCAATAATGAGGACAGTCTGCTTATGCTTATGTCTCAATGTTGACCAACTCTTCCCATTCTTTCATTACTTCCAGCGAACTCTCACTCGTGAGGTTATAGTGCAGTGGCGTCACCGATACATAGCCTTCCCGCAAAGCAACATCATCAACATGAGAATCATCTTCATTTGAAACCAGTTCACCATCCATCCAATAATAAACCCGTCGTCTCGGATCGACTCTTCTGTCAAAACGTTCTTCATAATTACTAGTCCCTTGCCTCGTAAACCGAACACCCTTCGCTTTTCCGTTTGACATTTTAGGAACATTAATATTCAAAGCTATCCCCTCATCAATCCCTTTGTCAAGTGCTACCCTGACAAACCGGTTAGCAACTTCAGCCGCATAACTGTAATCTGGAGAGACCCATGCATCCAGCGAAATGGCTAGGCCTGGGACGCCAAGGATAATCGCTTCAGTAGCGGCTGAAACCGTCCCAGAGTATAGAAGACCCATCCCTATATTTGCACCTCTGTTAATGCCGGAAACCACTAGGTCCGGTTTTCTGTCAAGGATCACCTTGATGGCCAGCTTCACACAGTCGGCAGGGGTTCCTGCCACAGCGTAGCCGGAAAAACCGTTTTCCCTTTCCAATTCTTTGATGCGAATGGGATCAGAAAGTGTAATAGCATGTCCCACAGCACTCTTTTCGGTTTCCGGCGCTACCACCACGGTTTTACCAAGCTGAGCTACAGCCTGTTGGAGGGCAAAGATACCTTTCGAGTATATGCCGTCATCGTTTGTAACTAGAATGAGCGGATCAGGCATGTGCTTCTACCTCTTGATGTCCAAATTCGAGGATCTGGGTCAATACTTCCTTCATCTCTTTCCGGTGAATGATCCTGTCCACAAATCCCTTTTCCAAGAGAAACTCAGACCGCTGAAATCCTTCTGGCAGGTCTTCGCCAATAGTCTGCTTGATAACCCTTGGTCCGGCAAAACCGATAAGAGCACCGGGCTCAGCCAGAATTACATCCCCTAGCATCCCGTAACTTGCGCTGACGCCGCCTGTAGTGGGATCAGTAAGAATCGAGATGTATAAACCCCCCGCTTCGGAAAAAAGGGCAAGCTTAGCTGAAATTTTTGCAAGCTGCATGAGAGAATATATACCTTCCTGCATACGGGCACCGCCTGAGGCGCAGATCATCACAAGCGGCACTGAATTCTCTAGTGCGTAATCAATAGCCCGGGACACCTTCTCTCCAACAACCGAGCCCATACTACCACCAATGAAAGAAAAATTCATGACACCCAACACAATCTTGTGCTCTCCTAGATTGCCCAGATAGGTAGATATGACATCAGGACTACCTGTCTTTACTGTAGCCTCTTTCAGTTGGTTCGAATAGCTCTTTTTCGCCTTGAAATTCAGCGGATCGGCTGAGTGCAGCTGAGGATTCAGTTCTTCATAGCTATCTCCAGAAAAGAGGATTTTCAAGTAATCTTCCGCTACCAAACGAAAATGGAAATGACAGTGAGGACATACCATCATTGTCTTCACTAATTCCCGTCTGAAAAGAATCTCTTCACAGCCAGGACACTTTTCCCACAATCCATCAGGGATGGACTTCTTCTCGGTAGTTGTGACCTTTTCCTTCTGCCGTTTAAACCACGCTGTCATAACTCATAAATTTGATCATTCTTCCTCGATAATCCAATTTCACTCAAGATGCAGCTTTCCCGCCTATCTGAAAGGAAGCAATGTAGTTTGGTTCAAGAGCAGGGAATTCTTTCACAGCCAGTTCAGAATAACGGTCCGCGGCAATCCTGCCTACAGCCTTGGCAGAGGGGATGCCTTGGTATACAGTAACACCGTCAACAGAGCTATCCAGGAATTGACTACAACCGTAATGGACAAGTTGACTTCCTTCAGGAAGTTGTGCCTCAACTTCCTTCCACGTGGCTGACAGAGCCAGACTTTTAGACTCCAACCTGTTAGCTTCTATAATAAATCTCTGGTGATAAACATAATTCTTATGTGAAAAAAGGACAGTTGCGACATCACCTGATTCCAACTCGCAGTTCTCGGTCATGGCCAGAAGGGTCGGCACTGGAACAAGAGATAGATCACCACTAAAAGCGATTCCCTTGGCAAAACTGAGACCAATCCGCAGTCCCGTAAACGACCCGGGTCCAATTGAGACAGCAACAGCGGAAAGTTCAGAGATGTCTGTATCACCTTTTTCCAGAACTGCCTCGCAAAAATGTGGGAGCTTTTCGGCATGTTCCCGCTCCAACACTTCTTCGCGAAAAGCCAAAACCTCCTCCCCATCCATGAGCGCCACACCACAAACGGAGGAGGCCGTTTCAATTGCCAACAGTTTCAGATTCGCCCCTCTTTATGGATATTTCGCGCTCACCTTCGCCAATGCGTTCAAAAGAGACCCGGATTGCCCACCGAGGAATAACATCCGGGAAAAGGTCAGACCACTCAATCACACAAATCCCTTCTCCACCAAAGTAGTGGTCGAGACCCAGAGTGGCGAGGTCGGCTGTTGATTTTATACGATAGAAATCAAAATGGTAAAGGGGTGGGTCAGAATCGTACTCCCCCACCAGTTTGAACGTGGGTGAATTAACCACATCCGTGACGCCTAAACCTGAGGCAATACCTTGCGTAAAAACTGTCTTTCCGCTACCCATGGGACCGGAAAGAGCAACCACATCGCCTGCGACAAGGGGCCCGGCGAAATCCTTACCTCCACTAAATGTTTGTTTGGGAGATTTGCTTACCAGCCGTTCGCCCACTCACCGCCTCCTGAGAGTAATGGTGGGGACCAGCATCTCCTCCAGCGATATACCGCCGTGCTGAAAACTGTCCTGAAGCTGACCCAAATATTTATGATACTGAGTGGGATATACGAAATAGACATCTTCTTTAGCGATGAGATAGTTTGTTCCGGTAAGCATTTCGGGCAAACGGTAGTCCGCAGGACGCTTAATGACGAGAGCATGTTTATCCGGACACTGAAGGCTTCGGCCGTATTTGTACCTGACGCCCTTAGACGTTTCCCGGTCCGCCGAAATCTTCACCCCCCGTCGAACACGAATACTACCGTGATCGCTGGTCAAAATGACAGTAAAGTCCATTTCGGCAGCGGTGTTCAACACTTCCAATAGCCACGAGTTAGCAAACCAGGTTTGAACAAGGGAACGGTAACCTGATTCGTCCGGTATCATCTCCTGAAGAACGTCCGATTCGGCCCGGTGATGTGTCAGCAGATCCACAAAATTGACCACCAGCGCAATAAGCGACAGATCACTGTATTCCTTCATGTGAGTCAAAAACCGTTGTCCTTCTTTTGCAATGCTAACTTTGTGATAGGCGTGACTAATGTCGCGGCCGAAAAGTTCTCTGAGCAAGTTCTTGAACATGTCAGGTTCGCCCAGATTCATACTTGATTCACTGTTAGCTATCCTTTGCCACATCTCAGGCTCCTGATCTTGGATTTCGGATAGAAAACGGCCACTGAAAATTCCGTTCCTGGCAAATGGTGTTGCTGACGGAAGCAGCGAAACGTGATATCCGATCTCAGCCTTGAACAGTTTCTGGATCATGGGCAAGATCCCCAAGGCCTGATCAAAACGGAAACAGTCCACTACTACGAATAGGATTTTTTCATTTTTATTCAAAAGAGAAATAATCTTATCAGGAACCACGTCCACCGAGAGTAAAGGACGATTGTCTCTCTCTGAGTGTACCCAGTTTCTGTAGTTGTCTGTCACATATTTCACGAATCCCTTGTTGGCAGAACGGAGCTGATCATCCAGCGTCTCGTTAAGTCCCAACTCCTTCCGGCTATCCAACTCAATCTGCCACCCGGCCAACCGACTGTAAAGATTCCACCAGTCATCCATTTCACGAGCGGCGGTAAGGGAACTTTCGATGGCTTGGAATTCTTCCAGATAAGCGCTAGCAGTCTTCTCTTCAAGGATTTTCTCTTCCTCTAAAATCTTTTTGCAGGCGAGAAATATCTGGCTCGGATTCACAGGCTTGGTAAGGTAACCGGCCGTTTTTTCTGAAATGGCCTCATCCATAAGCCACTCTTCCTCATTTTTTGTGATCATGATAACAGGAATATGGGGACTTTTCTCTTTCATCTCTCTTAAGGTAGAGATGCCGTCCATTCCGGGCATCACCTGATCAAGAAGCACCAGATCAAAATTTTCACTCTCAGTGGCGGAGAGAGCGTCCCGGCCGTTCGTCACCTTCTCCACGGTGTAGCCCCTCTCTTCGAGATATAGAATATGAGGTTTGAGTAGATCGATTTCATCATCCACCCAGAGAATACTGCCACGGAGAGTTGAATTCATCGTCTAGAGGTTAGTAATAGACAGATATTAATTGTCTGCCGGATGGTTTCTCAGCAAATCCTACTTTTGGGTCAACGTCCAGACGCCGTCCCAGTCATCACCGGGCGGATTCGCCTTTAAGTATTCACAACGTTCAATATAGACGGCACTGGGGTTCGTGGGCCGGGTGGGAAACATTTCTTCCATTGTCTCGGCTTCCTTAAAGGCCTTCAAGCCTTTATCCCACTTCTGTTTGAGATAGAAATTGATACCTTCATTAAATACCGGTATCAGTTTAGAGTACTCTTCGCTCAGTTTCCCCTTCTCTGCCAACAGCTCGAAAACCTTTACAGGCTGCGTCTTTCCCTTAACACGAACATTATCCAGGAATCGCCATTCAAATCTGTCTTTGACGGCGTTGTACGTATTCTCAGCCACCTGAATGTAGATACCGTACTGTTTAGCCGATGCCTCCAACCGGGCGGCAATATTTACAGTATCACCCATCATGGTATAGTTCATCCGCATATTGGAACCCATGTTGCCGGTAACCATGTCACCGGAATTGAGTCCTACGCGGTGACGCATATTGTGAACAATATCAGGCCAATCGCCCGATTCAGCCCATTTCTGACGGAGATCACTGAGATGATTTTCCATGGCAAGAGAGGTAATGCAGGCAAGATATTCGTGGTCATCCACAGGAACAGGTGCACCGTAGAAAGCCACTATGGCATCACCGATGTACTTATCCAGAGTGGCGCGGTGATCGAGAAGAATATCCGTCATCTCTGTGAGATATTCGTTCATCAATGCCACCATTCGCTCTGGCTCTAGCACTTCAGAAAATAAAGAGAAGCTCTGGATATCTGAGAAGAATGCAGTGTTATAACCGGCTTCTCCACCAAGTTTAGGCTCCTGTTTCGAATCATACATCTGATCAATTAGGTCAGGTGAAACATACGTACCGAAGGTGTTTTTCAGGAACCGTTTATCCTTCTGTTCAACGATGATTCGGTACAAAACATTACTGGTGTATGTAATAAATACACCGAAAATAGGTGCAACCACAAGCACCAAAGTTGAATCGTGCATAGCGGGTACGTTGATGCTATCCCAATTCCCGGTCAAACTCTTCACAAGCCAAAGTGAATCGCTCGTGAAAGCACCTATGGCATAACTAAGAAAAACAAGGATCTCCACTATAATACAAACACCAGCCAACAACGGGTTTAAAAACGATATAAATAGATAAGCAAATATGGATAAACCAGCGATCAGCAGGATATGTGCGGCGCGTGAATCACTAGACCAACTTATCTCCCCACCATAGACGTCAATGAAATTTTCATCTAGCAGGGTCTGAATTGCATTGGCGTGAAATTCTACCCCAGGTAAGAGATTCTGCTTGCCGGCAAAGGTAAAAAAAGAAGTCTGTTTGAAATCGTGGAGCACCTCTACGGAGACGCCAATGAGGACAATCTTGTTGTAGAAAGGCGATTGTGTAATGTCGAAATCTGTTCCTAAGCCAAGTTCTTCCATTAATTGAGCCTTGGTCTCAGGGTCTTCAATCTCTTTCAGCCATTGAGGAATTTCTCCGGGAAGAAACTGGCTCATCCAGTCTGTATCTTCATTAAAATCGTTAAGATCGACATCTTCCACATCAACAACGTTTGAGAGAGGATATCGATTAAAAGTCTTCCAAGCCTCGTAACCTTCAATATTTCCTGAAGATCTAGGACCGTATATGTTAACCAGAAAACGACCAGGATAGCTAAACATGGGGATCTCTAAAGGTCCATAAGAAAGTTTCGTTGCATCTTCGCTGTAAAAAGGTATCGTTGTATTTGGAATATCTAGAAAATTTTGGACAGCCTTCAAACCGAGAGTTGGATATAATGTGTCGGACTCCTCAATTGTCATAAAAGTATAGTACTGTCTTGAAAAACCATCTGCGTCAGGGTCCTCATTCACTAGACCATAGTCGGCATTTGCGGACTTCAGAATGGCATTGGGAAACTGAATATACTGTGGTGGAATCCGGGTAGGCTCTTGTACAAGCTTTGAGGCAAGGATAACAGATGTGCCGTTGGATTGCGCATCCCTGATAGCTTCGGCGAATACACTGTCCCCATGTGCCGGCACCAATTCACCCAGACCTCGCGCCTGAAGACTGGATCGAACTTCATTAAGATATTCCGTCTGTCGGTCAGGTGCGTCAAACTGAATATCAAAAACGATCACTTTTGCTCCCGCTTTAGATAGGTTCCTTACCACCGACCCCCACACACTCCGGGGATAAGGCCACGGCCACGGTACCAAGCGATAACTTTCGTCATCTATATCTACCAACACCACATCGAGACTGTCTTTCGGTATCTCTTGACGTGCCATCCAGCCCGACAGAGGGCCTCGTGTCTTAAAAGCAAGATCGATGGCCTTTAGTTCGAAACTATCAAAAAAACCTCTACTATGAAGAAAAAAAACAAGCATAAGAGAGCCGAAA
>SCKS01000134.1 GCA_004124465.1 Fidelibacterota bacterium | reverse complement strand
ATACTCTTGGTTGTGACGGTCTTAATTCTCTTCCGTTCTAATCGTTCTAGTGCGTCAATAGAAGCAGACGATATTCTCGCATCAGCCATGAGCCACTACCAGGCGGGAAACCACAGCAAGGCTATTGCCGACCTGGATATGCTTATTAACCAGTACAGTTCAACAAAGAGCGGTGAAACGGCTCTTTATTATCTTGCTCATATTCAAATGGATGCAGGTAACGATGCCGAAGTCTGGAAATATGCGGAGAGTTATGCAAGAAACGGTTTATCGCCATCTCACAGGGCCGGGGCTTACCAGATGCTGGGGGAACTTAATGAAAAGGAAGGGGATTATTCCGGGGCGGCAAACAACTATGTGCAGGCGGCAAATTTTTCCGGCACAGAGATCCTATCCCGGCGGAATTTGTTGAGAGCCGTTGACTGCTACCTAAAAAATGGTAATTTGGACAAGGCCGATGCCCTTATAATAGAACTGGAGCCAAAAGACGACAGTCTCGATCAGCTCCGAGGGGAACTTATCCGAATAAAATCCAAATATCTCGTCTTAAAGTCTAATTTATAAGAACCTTTTCGCTTCTCTGATTTACTCAGAGTAATTGGTTTGGCACCGTCCTGATTATCCTCTAAATTAGTAGGCTGTATGTGGGTCTGAAACCCACATTTTTGTATCAGGCTATTTGAAAAGTCGGGATGATAGATGGATTTGAGTGAAATTCTCGAGGAAATTGTTACAGAGTCAGAGGTGATTCTAGTTAACTGTACAGCCTCAGGCGATCACGCGAAACTAGTTGTAGATACTAAAGAGGGTATAACCCTTGATGAAATTACACAGCTGACTCGCGTCATTAAACAGAATCCTCGTATTGATGAGCTCTACCATAGTGGCATAAGACTGGAAGTGACTTCTCCGGGAATCGGTTTTCCAATGACGGAAATGTTCCAGTATGAGCGCAACGTGGGACGTCAGGTAAGGATATATCATGAGCTCGATGGAATTCCCAATCCGGCAGAAGGTAGGATAGTCAGCGCTGAGGAATCGGTGGTGATTATTGAAAATAAAAAACGTACGCTTCTGTTTCGCCTTGATGATATAGAAAAGGGACTTATCGTCATCCGCTAAACTTCTTTAGGAGGAAGTGTTGGATAAGCAGGAACTGATTCAGGGATTCTCTGACATTGCAAAAGAGAAAAATATTGACAGGACCGAGATCGGTACGATTCTCGAGGAACTGTTCAAATCATTAATTGAGCGACAATATGGCTCAGCGGAGAACTGTGACGTTATTGTGAATATTGAGCGCGGCGAACTTGAAATTTACCAGAATAAGGAAGTAGTTGAGGAAGTAGAGAATCTTGGCACAGAAATTTCAATGAAGGATGCTCAGAAAATTGAACCTGACATGCAATTGGGTGATTTATTTGTGGACGTTATCGATCCCACTTCGTTTGGCCGTCGGCTCATTGTTGCCGCTAAGCAATATTTAAGTCAACAAATTCGGGATATTGAAAAGAAGCACACTTTTGAGAATTACTTCAATAGAGTGGGTGAAGTGGTTATCGGTGATGTACGGCAGATAAACCGGGACAGCATTCATATCCATATAGAGCAGAGTGAACTCCGCATGCCTCGTATGGAGACTATCCCAAATGAGCGCTACCGAAGAGGCCAAACTCTTCGGGCGCTGGTTAAATCCGTAGAGATGAGAGCTAGTGGCCCGGATATTGTTATTTCCCGTTCTGACAATCAATTCCTAGCAAAACTTTTTGAGATGGAGGTCCCTGAAATCGAAGATGGCATTATTGAAATTCTGACTATTGTCAGAGCACCTGGCCAAAGGGCAAAGATCATTGTTCGCTCTCACGATCGGCGAATTGATGCTGTAGGTGCTTGTGTAGGTATGCGCGGAAGCAGAATTCAAGCGGTAGTGCGGGAACTAAATGGTGAAAAGATTGATGTAATCAACAAAAGTGATCAACCAGAAGTGCTTATCTCAAGAGCGCTCTCTCCAGCAAAACCACTGAATCTATATATCGATGATGACGCCAAGCATTGTGTGGCCGTCTTTGATGATGAAGAAATGGATTCGGGCGTAGGGCGAAACTACCAGAATATTAATCTCGCCGCCGAGTTGACTGGTTACAAAATTGAGGCTGTGAAACAATCCGAATATGAAGGTACGCCGGTTAACAAAGACCAGGAAGTATTTTTGGATCAAATCGATACACTGACAAAACGGATGGTATCTCTCCTTAGTGAAGCTGAAGTCAATACCGTGGCGGATTACAATGCTGCTACCGATGAGGATCTTCTGGCTGTTAAAGGCGTAGGTGCGAAAATGCTTGAAACTGTCTCAGAGCGAATAACGGTATATCTTGCTTCAATCTCTCAACTTGCTGAGAAAGAGAAGAACGACGAAGCTGTGGAAATGGCAAATGAGGCTGAGGAAATTTCAGCACAAGCAATTGAGGGTGAAACTGGCAAAGTTGAGCTTGAGGAGTTATCT
>SCKS01000064.1 GCA_004124465.1 Fidelibacterota bacterium | reverse complement strand
AGACAGAACCGTTCCGGTTCGAACGGCGACAGGAAATTGTGAAAACTCAGTCAACAGACATTGAGCTGTTCATTGTTAATATAACTGATTTGTCTAAAGCGAGATCATCCTATCAGGAAACACTTACACTTCTTTGGGAGAAACGGTATGGCGAGGAGGAAGAAAAAATTAAAACCCGAGCTGTCACCGACAGTGCTACCCTTTCCACCTTGGAGGAACAATCCGCTGAGAAATATCCTTTTGACCTGAATGATCCGGCGTGGGCTCAATTTATCTCCTTAAAGTATGAGAATGGAAAAGAGATCAACCTCGATTCACTCACAATTTCGATATTAAATATCGCCAGGAATCGATGGGCTGTAGGAATATTTGACATACCGAAAGATGAGATAGAAAGCAACGAAATTGCTGTTGCATCAAAAGATATTTCTGAAATCATGGACAAGACAGATTTCAACGATCTAGAAGAAGCTTGGACGGAAGCGAAAAAAGAGGTGACCGACGCCTTTCCTGAGGATGAGTTGCTCCGGAATATCGGCTACAGGATCATTGTTGAGTTCATGAAACCAAACGTGATCTTCGATAGGGAATTGACTGAGCAGCGGCAGAATATTGCCACGGCAAGAGTGCCCCGTTATCAGGGAATCATCATGCAATATGAGCGAATCGTTGACGCCAATACTCGTGTCAATTCTGAAACACTGTTGAAATTGCAATCTTATCAACACGCCATTGAACAACAGGAGCGGTCTGAAAGAGGCCTGGCTGCTGTGCTTCCGTGGCTCGGCCGACTCATTCTTGTGGCTGTCATTCTTTCCCTCTTTTTTGCTTCCCTTAAAACATACCGGCCCGATCTCTTTTATAAGAATAATATCCTTCTCCTGCTCAGCACTCTCTTTTTGCTCATTGTGGCGTTGTCTTATCTTTTCGTCTTCACATTCAATCTTTCTGAATATCTCATCCCGTTTACAGTGGGCGGTATGGTGCTGACAGTCCTGTTCGACGGTAGGCTGGCTATGACTGCTTCTGTGGCGCTGGCGGTACTTGTATCATTCATCATTGGCGGCAAGCTTGACTTTGCTATCATTGCACTCTTTACCAGTATGGCAGCCATCTACGCTGTGAGGCAGCTGAGGACAAGATCTCAACTGTTTACAGCCATTCTTTTCATTGTTATTAGCGGCGCTGTCACACTGACGGCCATTGGAATCATCAAACGTCTCCACTGGACAGACATCGGAAACAATCTGCTCTACATGACTATCAGCGGCGTACTGGCGCCTTTCATTACATACGGTATCAGTGCACTTTTTGAAGTGATTTTCAGAGTCACTTCCGATCTGACACTCCTGGAACTAACTGACTTTAACCATCCCCTGCTCAAAAGACTTTCCCAGGAAGCTAACGGTACCTTTAATCATAGTGTTGTGGTGGGTAATCTGGCCGAATCGTGCGCAAATGCTGTGGGAGGCAACCCTCTGCTCTCTCGAGTGGGGGCTTACTATCATGATATCGGCAAACTGACACGGCCTGAATACTTCATTGAAAACCAGTTTGGTGGCGAAAATCCCCACGATACACTCGCACCTTCTCTTTCATCCAAGATTATTGTGGGCCACGTGAAAGACGGAATTAAACTTACCAGAGAGTACCATCTGCCACCAGCAGTAGCCGATTTTATCCCCATGCACCACGGTACATCGCGTATCGATTACTTCTATAACAGAGCCCTGGATCAACAAAGCGAAGAAACAGGATCATTGAGCGAGGAAGATTTCAGATATCCTGGTCCAAAACCCAATACCAAAGAGACAGGGCTCCTAATGATCTGCGAAGCTGTAGAAGCGGCGGTCAGGTCTCTCAAAAATCCAACCCTCAATAAAATTGAATCCATGGCGGACAAGATCATTGAAAAGAAATTGAAAGAGGAGCAACTGGATGAATGTCCCCTCACAATGCGTGATCTGAACAAGATTAAAGGTGAGGTAAATGGCCGATATGGTATGATGCCTGTTCTCCGCGGTATTTACCACCTGAGGATCGAATATCCAGACCAGGAGGAAGAACTTCAGGAAGAAAACGTAGAAAACGTCTCTGAATGATTATTGTAGATGTTGAAGTGGTCGATGATGAATATAAGATCGACCCCGATGCTGTAAAATCACTCGCTCAAAACATACTCTCTCACGGGGGTCAGTCAGATGGACAATTAACTGTCATCTTTACCCATGACGAGTTGCTGAGAGAGTTAAAGAATCATTATTTCAAACAAGACGTTTACACAGACGTTATCGCCTTTCGGCTGGATGAGAATGACGAACTGTTTGAAGGAGAGGTATACATTTCACCAAAACGGGCTGGTGAAAATAGCACCAAATTCAACGAACCGCTGGAGCGGGAGCTTGCGAGGCTTGTCTGTCACGGCTGCCTTCATCTCTTAGGCCGTAAAGATAAAACTGAAAAACAAAAGACCTCTATGAAGAAAGAAGAAGATCGTTTGCTTAAGAAATTTGCTCCAAACAAAATCCTGATACAGTGATCCTTAGCGAGATTCTCTTATTTCTGATACTCCTAGTCTTGTCGGCACTCTTTTCAGGAGCAGAAGCGGCCTACTTTTCTCTGAAAAGAACCAGCCATTCCGACCGAGAGACACTGGTACTACTGGAGAACCCTAGACGCCTCCTTATTACGCTCCTTACTGGCAACACAATCGCTAACACAGTTATGGCAATCCTTGCGGCACTCATCACCGCTGACATTGCAGTGAAGCTTAATGTAAATGTGGCACTTCTTATGGGTGTGGAAACAGTAGTTATTACACTCACAATTTTATTACTCAGTGAGATTACACCAAAAATAATGGCGATTCGGAATTCCGAGAAGTTCGCCAAGACAGTTTCACTGCCTATCCGGATATTTTCACACATTCTATATCCCATAGCAATTCCACTTTACGGCTTTACTCATCTCCTGTCAAAAATCGTGCCTTTCAAAAGCGAATCCCTTTTCGACTCGGAAGATGAACTTATGACACTGGCTGACATGGGTGCCGAGAGCGGCTCAATTGAACGCGAAGAAAGCAAAATGATCAAGTCTGTATTTGACTACGGGGATACTGCCGTTCGGGAAATCATGGTACCGAGAATCGATATGGTAGGCATTGATCGCGAAATCAATCTTAAAGAAGCCATCAAAACCATCAAAGAAACAAAGTTTTCCAAGTTTCCCGTGTACAACGGCAATCTCGATTCCATTGATGGGATTCTATATGCCAAAGATGTTCTTCCGCAAATGAACGGCTCCAACGAAAATCCCGACATAATATCACTCTGTCGGGAACCGTACTTCGTACCGGAGTCAAAACAAATCGATTCTCTCCTTAAGGATTTTCAGCGGCGGCGGGACAATATTGCTATTGTTGTTGACGAGTACGGCGGAACAGCAGGATTGGTGACCGTGGAGGATATTGTGGAAGAAGTCGTAGGGGAAATTCATGATGAGTTCGATGAGAAAACGCCCATGATAGTCTCTACGGGAAATGACAACTGGCTTGTTGAAGCTCGGATTCCCATCAATGATCTGGAAGATGAACTTCCCATCTCTTTTGAGGAAGAGCGTGAATTCGACACGTTGGGCGGATTTTTCTTCTCTCAGTTCGGAGACATTCCACTGGTAGGTACATCCATTACACATAACGCCTTCAGATTCCAGGTTCGGACCATGGAAGGTAACAGGATTCTGAAGATCGAGATTTCAAAAGAGGAGACACCGGATGAATAACGGTGAGCGATTTGAAAAACTTGTGGGAATAGTGAGAAGACTCCGTAGCGATGAAGGATGTCCGTGGGACAGGGAACAGACACACGATTCCCTCCTGCCCCACTTTCTAGAAGAAGCCTATGAGGTGATGGAAGCAGTAGACAGTGAAAACTGGAAAGCCCTCTCTGAAGAACTTGGTGACGTGCTCCTTCACGTGTTGTTTCAATCTGACATTGCCGAACAGGAAAGCGAATTCAAGCTCCAAGACGTGATTGATCAGATCAATGATAAACTGGTACGGCGACACCCTCACGTATTTGGTAACAAGAAAGCGGAAGGTGCTTTCCACGCTAAGCAAAACTGGGAAGCAGCCAAACAGGCTGAGAAGAAAAGAGATTCAAGGCTGGATGGAGTCCCTGTTACACTCCCCGCCCTCATCAGAGCTCAGCGATTGCAGCAAAAGGCCGCCTATGTTGGTTTCGACTGGGAAGAGACGGACCAGGTGTGGAACAAAGTTCACGAAGAAATGGAAGAGCTGAAAAATGCTGAATCAACTGGAATAAAAAAACACATGGAGGAAGAAGTGGGTGATCTCTTTTTTGCCCTTGTCAATCTGTGTCGATTTCTAGATATATCAGCAGAGGATGCTCTGAGAAAAGGAAATCAGAAATTCACCAGACGGTTTCAGGCAGTGGAGAAAGAGTTGAAACGACGAGGAAAAAACCTGGAAGAAACTAATTTAACGGAGATGGATGAGATCTGGAACAGTCAGAAAAAGAGTGTTTAGCGCCTACCCTTCAACAATCTTCATATAAACTTTTCTTGTCCGGGGTCCGTCGAAGTCGCAGAGAAAAATTCCCTGCCACATCCCTAGAACAAGTTTTCCGTTTTCAATAAAAATATTTTCAGATGAACCGATCATACTAGTTTTGATATGGCTGTCGGAATTCCCCTCAGAATGCCGGAAACCTCCGTCTTGCGGAACCAGCTTGGTAAGGTGCATCTTGATATCTCTCGCCACATCAGGATCGGCACTCTCGTTAATAGTAACACCACAAGTGGTGTGAGGAATATAAATGGTAACGGTTCCGGAACCGACACTGCTTTTCGCCACCTCTTGTGCAACTTGAGAAGTAATGTCAACCAGATCCACACGTTCTCTTGTGCTTACAGAAAAAGTTTTCATGATTCAATCTGCAATGTAGATAAACAAAAAGTTGTTTACTTCTAACCCAGCCCTACATCAAGGGCCATCATGATGGTAAAACCCGCCATGACACCAATGGTTGCTAAATCCGTATTGCCTTCGTATTGGGATTCTGGAATCACCTCTTCCACAACAACAAATATCATGGCACCGGCAGCGAAAGCCAAGGCATAAGGCAAAATAGCCTGGGCTGTCAAAACAATGACTGCTCCTATAACAGCCGCAATTGGTTCGACTACAGCAGAAAGCTGTCCATACCAAAAACTCTTTAGCCGCGAAACTCCTATCCGTCTTAAAGGCATGGCTACTGCAAACCCTTCAGGAAAATTCTGGATACCAATTCCCATTGTAAGAGCTATGGCGCCCGCTAGGGATGCGGAAGGAATATCAGCCCCTAGAGCACCGAAAGCGACTCCCACAGCTAGCCCTTCGGGGGCGTTGTGTAGTGTTATCGCCATAACAGTTAGGGTAGTTCGGTGCCAAGTGGTTTCCATACCTTCAGCAGCATCTTGAGGATAACCAATATGAAGGTGGGGCAAAATTTTATCCAAGGCAAACAAAACCCCCCCTCCAAGCATGAAACCGATGGCTGGCGCTATCCAAGGGCTTGAGCCCATGGCTTTGGACATTTCAATAGCCGGTGCCAAAAGGGACCAGAAACTTGCAGCAATCATGACACCGCCCGTAAACCCCAGCATTAAATCCATAACTTTTCGATTTACCTCTTTAAAAAAGAAAACTGCCGCGGCTCCCAGTGCGGTCAAACCCCAGGTAAACAGACCCCAAAATAATGCCTGAATAACAGGTTCGAGAGAGCTAAACCATGCTATCATTTCGACTAATCTTTATTACTAGCTTTATTCATAATAAACGTATCATAAATGAGAGCGGCTATCGTCCCTCCTAAAAGAGGTCCTATCCAATAAACTAAATGATTATCCCAGTGGCCACTAATCAAGGCTGGCCCAAAGGATCTGGCCGGATTCATTGAAGCACCAGTAAGGGGACCACCCGCAAGTATATCTACAGTTACCACCAATCCAATTCCGAAACCAGCAATTGATTGAAAAGTACCCCGTTCATCCACAGCTGTTCCGAAAATAGCTGTAACGAGAAAAAATGTGAGTAGGAATTCAATCCCGATTGCCGCCCCCAAATCCACACTTGGAGCAACAGACTGTCCTCCCAAAGACGCATTCATAGCACCTGGTACAAATTGCTTCAGCGCAAATGCCGCAAATACTGCTCCTACTAATTGGGAAAGGATATAGATCCCTCCTTCTTTTAAATCAATCTTTCGAGTCACCAAAAAACCGATAGTAACTGCTGGATTAATATGACCACCTGATATGTGACCCAGCGCTGAAATAACGATGGCTACCGTTAGACCGTGCGCAAGTGCCACACCGATAAGCCCAGCCTGGCCATTAATAATAGCTGCACCACCTATAAAAGTGAGAAGAAAGGTCCCGATCAATTCCACCAAACCCTTTTTACTTAAATCATTCATTTCATTAAATCTCCATTTAGATTATTGTTTATTTAACATGCAATTTTCGCATGTTCCTGAAAGTTCCAGAGAAATATCACTAATCTTCAATCCAGAATTTTTTGTTAAAAGATCAATTATCTGCCCATTTGAAACATCTACATTGTGCAGGGTACCACACATCTCACAACGGAAGTGTTGATGATGGTCCGTCTTCCAATCATAACGGACCATTTTGCCATCCTGAATACAACTTAATTCCCCCATTTCAACAAGTTTGTTCAAGTTACGATAAATCGTCCCCAAACTGATCTGAGGCATCCTCTTACGCACACGACTATAAACATCATCAGCGGAAGGATGGAGATCCATTGTTTTAACCGTTTGAAGAATAGTTTCTCGTTGTCTGCTATATCTCATATTAACGAGTTAAAGTTAAAGATCGCGATTAATCAATCAAAATAGTAATCATTACTATTCTTATCATTCTTTCTTGATTAATGATTGACATTGACATAGATCACATAGAAATTTGTCTGGAGCAAACTTTATGAAGAAGGTGCTATTTCTTTGTACGGGAAACGCTTGCCGATCCCAAATGGCAGAAGGTATTTTGAGAGATCTCGCCGGGGACCAGTTTGAGGTTTTCAGCGCCGGAACTCACCCCACGCGGGTCCACCCTGCCAGCATAAAAGTGATGGCCGAATGGAGTATCAACATTTCACATCACACCTCTGACTTCGTGGATGATTATCTTGATGCCGGAATGGATATTGTCATCTCCGTCTGTGATGATGCTAACCAACTGTGTCCCACTTTCCCCGGCGTCATAGAGCACATTCACTGGTCTGTAGATGATCCATTTGTGAATTGGTCAGATGAAGAACATTTGTTGCGGCCGTACCGACGGACGCGGGATAAGCTGCGTGCACGGATTCAAGAATTTTTGGGCAGTAGAGATTGAATTCCTCACGATCGTTTATCTTTTCACTCGTTTAACCACCGCCATGCCAAATTGATTAGAAATATGGTGCTGGCTAAACCCTTACGGTGATTGCATCATGAAGAGACAGCAGTGTAAATTAGGACTTCGAGCGGAACCGGAGCCTCTATCCCTGGAAACAATTCAAGATAAAAAGATAAAATGGCAGCACCAGTAACAAAAAAAACCACTCAGCGCAAAAGAACCACCAACCGTGGTAATAAACCAGATTATGAAAGGGAGCTCTCTACACTTTTCCAGATTCTTGGAAATGAAAATCAAATCCTTATGCGGACGGATCAGAAAGCTTTTACACTGCTCTCCATTTTGGGTGTCTTTATGGTTTTCTTCATCGTTCACTTCTTGAAGGTACAGATGACCTGGTTCATTTTCCTGTTTGTGATGGTGTATTTTGTCGCGGCTCTGATTAGCATCATAAACCTTATCCTTGTCATTGTTCCCAGAGTCCGTACTGAAAAAACGCAGGAAGAAGAATCAAATCCCCTTTTCTTTGCCGGTATAAGTCAATACAAGAGTGCCAGCGGTTATGCCAGACATCTCCGTTCAATAGCCCAAGACCGCGAACAGACAACTAATCTGTTTGCAAAGCAAGTCTACTCCCTCGGTATGATCAACACCTATAAGTACAAACATTTAAGGAATGCTATTACCGCCTTTATCGTAGCCATTTCAGCCGAACTTTCCATCATCATGGCCATGGCTTGGGCACGGTCTCTGCCCTTCTTGATCCAGAAGTTCCCGATACTCGAAAGCTATCTTTCGCTGTCTTTTTGAAAAAACTTCTTTTACTCTCATTGATATGCTTAATAGCTGGATGCACTGGTCCAGCACAACAGGGTGAACCGGGACCGCAGGGAGCGAAGGGCAAACCGGGACCGCAGGGAAAAACAGGCGCTCCTGGTAAACTGGGACCTCAGGGACCTCAGGGACCTCCCGGAGAGTCCGTCAACCCTGAACTGATAAGTGAATTTCGGACTTCATTAGAAGAAATAAAAAGGCGTGATAATCTCCCGATAGCAAGTCAGGAGACCATTGTATCCGTTCTCTCCTACCAGTTCGGCATTGCCCCTCCCATCATAGGTTTCGCTGCCATGACCAACCTTGGTAACATTTACAAGATGGAGAACAAGAATGCGATCACTGTAGGAAATTCCTTTAAGAAAACCGTCCGTGTGGACAGCCGGGATGATTTTATTTCGCTGGCGCCACTGCCCAGCCAAGACGGATCTCAACCGTTCTATCTGGCTATGACCAAGAACGGCCGCCATTATGTTTCCAAAGATCTGGGGAGCTGGACCTACCAGTCAGTGGCCCCTCTTTCC